>DASZPI010000762.1:0-2507 GCA_035550355.1 Pirellulales bacterium | reverse complement strand
TGACTACGTACACAAAAGAATCTCCTAGCGTGTCTATCGGAAGGCGGAACACGCGGCCACAACGGAACAAAAATCGTATCCTCAACTCTCATAACGCACTTACGTCAACGATTTTGTTCCACTGGTTGTTCCACTGTTGCCAGAGTCAGTCGCCCGCTTTTTTTCACGGAGGTATCAGTCATGGCCGAAGCTCTAAATGGAATTGATCTTAGCGCAATCAACTCCGCGCAAGCCGCAGCCGCGCGCCGCCAGCTGCTCCTCGCCCAGCACGCCTGCCACATCCTCGGGCCGCTGATCGCCGCAGAGTTCACGATGGCCCACGCTGGCGTAGACCCCGCAATTCCAGGCACCGAAATCAAAGTTCGGGCCGGCGAGTGCATCGCTCTTGCGATCGATTGTGCCAATGAAGTGCTTAGACGTTGTGGCATTTAGAAGACATTTAGACTTGCTAGATAAGGACTTAGATACCAACCCGAAAACTAGGTTCTTGTAATTCGCGCGCCGCCATGCGTAAGTTTTGCTCTCTCAGTTCGCAGCAATATCGCTTGCAAAATCTAAGCGGCTCTTACGCACGGAGGCGACGGTGTGAGTGCAGATCTCAGCGATGCAACGCAGGTAGTCGCACAGGAGGTTCCGCCGGCGGCAGTTGAGCACGCCGCTCCGGTTGAGGCCTCGGTCGCGTCGGCACCGGTTGCCGAGCAAGCTCCCGTGATCACCACCGAGGCGTCCGCACCGGTCGAGCATCCGGGCGTTGAGAACTTGGGACCCGGCACGCAGGCCAGCGATCAAGCGGCACCTGCTGCACCAGCTGCACCTGCAGCGCAGCCCGCTGCCGAGCAACCGGTCGCGACCAGCCAAGCCCCTGTCGTCTCGCAGGCCGAACTCGACGCCGCAGCCGCGCGCCACGCCGCAGCCGTCCAAGCTTCGACCCACGCGGCCCCTGTCGAGGCAGCTCCTGCGACGCAAGGGGAAACCGCGGCCGCACAGACCGCCGACGCGGCTCCGCCGGCCGTTGCTTCGAGCCAGCCGAGTCAACCAGCCGGCGCTGCCGAGCAGGCACCACCGCAACCGAGCTTCCACGAGATCGCTTCGAAGGACCACCTGCCATCGTTCGGCATGTCCGACTTGCGAGGGATCGTGAAGCACGTTGGCCGTGTCGGCTACCAGCTCGACGCAGTGCTGCAAAAGCTCGGCTACAGCCAGCCAGCCCAGGCGTTCATCACCGCGATCGCCGAACTCGGCGCCCTGCCGGCGCTCGACTGCCCGGAAATCGGCGTCGCCATGGCTGATCACGCGCTGAAGGTGCTGGCCCTGTGGCTGCCTCTGCAACCATCCGCGGCGAACTCCGATGGCGGACCGCTGTCGCTCGTGAGCCGGTTCCAAGCCGATCAACGTGCCAAGGGGATTCTTGGCGAATGGGTATTTCGGCTGGCGCACAAGCACGGCATCGCGTACATGCACGTCGCCCCGGACAGCCTGTCGGCGGTGGCAAATGGCCAGGACGTTCAAACTCTCAAGGTTCTCGGGTTCGGCTGGCAAGACGCTGTGCCGGTAGTTCAAGCGGTCGTCGAGCTTGTCTTGGCGTCGCGAGCGTAAGTCACGAGTGATCGACAGGTCGTAGCAAGGATGCGCTGCCTGCCAGCGAGCGTTAAGGAAGGCGCTCGCGGCCGGCGTTTTGACCATGGCCATGCTGGAAGGAACCGCCACCGTCGTCGTGCAGAAGTTCGTTCGCTTCGTGCTCGGGCAGGCACTGAAAGCGATCGTGGCTGGTGTCTCGGCAAAGGCTGCGACGTCGCCGCTGGCCGCTGAAGCCGCGGCGATCGGTAACGAGCTGGTGAAAGGTGACCTGTCCGGCAGCGTGGATGCGGCCGAAGCCTTGGTCAACGATCCCGAAGTCGTCACCGGTCTCTTGTCGCTGCTGAAGAACGTGCGCGACAAGGCGCACGTGCCAGGCGAATGCCCAATCGCTGCGATCAAGTCTTACCTGCGCCGCACCACACCGGCAGCAGCTGCCCAAGCCACTGTAAATCAACCGCTTCCATCGTCCTCGACCTAGTAGGAGCACGACCGTGTTATCGCTTTTCGCCCAAGCCGATCTCGACCAAGCGTTCGGCCAGCTCAATGATGCGTTCTCGAGCGCCGGTGGCGGCCACCCAGTGATCTATCTGGGCGTCGCACTGCTGGGCGTGTGGTATTTCCGCAAGCACTACACGATCACTCCGAAGACCGCCGCGGCACCCAGCCAGGCCAGCTCGGTTGTGGCGGCCGTCGAAACTGCAGCGACCACGGCCACAGCTTCGCTCATCGACCAGGTGCGGAACTTGAACGCTGACATCGCGGCCAAGGTCGCAGCGCGTGACGCCCTGTCGGCCGAGCTGAAGTCGGCCTTGCCGCCGGCTCCGGTCGTGACGCAGGCCGCCGCGCAGGTCCAGCGTCAGGCGGCTCCAGCGCCAAATGCTGGCACCGCGGCCTAGTCGACCGATCACTTCGTCACTCGCAGCACGGAA
>DASZPI010000761.1:0-4110 GCA_035550355.1 Pirellulales bacterium | reverse complement strand
ACGGCCCGCGCGGCGATCTGCCCGCGGTGAAACTCACATGGCATCAAGGCACGGCGAAGCCCAAGTTGTGGACCGAGGGCAAAATTCCGCAGTGGACCAACGGCGTGCTGTTCATCGGCGACGGCGGCATGTTGTTGGCCGATTACACGAAGCACATGCTGCTCGTCGAGAACAAGCAATTCGCGAGCTTCTCGCCGTTCAAGGTGCCGGAGCAAACGATTGCCGATTCGATCGGCCATCACGCCGAATGGCTGTTAGCCTGCAAGACCGGCGAGCCGACCGGCAGCCCGTTCAGCTATGCTGGACCGCTGACCGAAGCCAACCACTTGGGCAACGTCGCGTATCGTGCCGGCAAGAAGCTGCATTGGGACTCGAAAAACCTGCGGATCACCAACGCGCCCGAGGCCGAGCAGCTGCTCACGCGCGAAAATCGAAAGGGGTGGGAACTCGATGGCTAAGTATTTGATCGCCGCCATGCTCGCTTGCGATTTCGCGCTCGCTGGGATTTCGCGGGCCGACGAGCCCTCGAGCGCCAGCGACGCACCCGCAGTCAGCAAGGCCTGCATCGACGGCACCGGGCCCGGCTGGCGTGCCCTGACGAAAGACGACCTGGTAAACGTCAATTGCGGTCCCGACACCTGGACGTGGGAAGGCGACGTGCTGCACTGCACGGGCGTGCCGACCGGCGTGATCCGCACGCAACAGCAGTACACCAATTTCGAGTTGGTCGTGCAGTGGAAACACCTGCGCGCCGGCGGCAACTCGGGCGTGTTCGTGTGGGGCACGAAGGAATCGATCGACGCGCTCGTGCCGAACAAGCTGCCGGTCGGCATCGAGGTGCAGATTCTCGACCATGGATTTGCCGACGCCTACATCAAGCGGACCGGCAAGAAGGACGATCTGTTCTTCTCGACCAACGGCGATGTCTTTCCCACCGGCACGGCGAAGATGACCCCCTTCGAGCCGACGTCGCCCAACGGCAAACGCAGCTTTCCACGCAAGAACCTGAGCCGCGGCGCAGGCGAGTGGAACCACTACTACGTGCGGGCAATCAACGGCGAGGTGCGGCTGTGGGTCAACGGCGAAGAAGTCTCGGGCGGCACCGGCTGCGAGCCGCGCAGCGGTTACTTGTGCCTCGAGTCGGAAGGCTCGCCGATCGTCTTCCAGGGGCTGCGCATTCGTGAGCTGCCGTAACGCGGTTCGCATTCTTGGCGTGGTGTGTGTCGCGATTGGCTGCGGCAGGGCAAGCGCCGAGCCGAGCGGCGCATTCGATGTCGGCGACCGCGCGCAGTTGTTCATCGACCAGGTACTCGTGCGCTCGGCCCACAATGTGAGCTTCACGCTGCACCCAGGCGCGAAGCATCCGGCCAATCCGCTTGTGCGCGCCGACCGGCCCTGGGAGGGATGGCGGGTGTCGATCTACGGCACCGTGCTGTTCGATACCCAGGAGCAGCAATTCAAGATGTGGTACCAGGGCGACACATCGCGCGAGTTTCCAAATTTCGCCACGTACTACGCCACCAGCCGCGACGGCATTGTTTGGGAGAAACCGTTGGTTGGCACCGCGACCAGCAAAGTGCCCGATGAACCGCACAACGCCGTGCTTGCCGAAGCGCATCTGGCCAGCGTGGTCCAAGATCTCGACGAGCGCGATCCGGCCCGGCGATACAAAATGGTTTGCTACATCCATCTGGCCAAGCCCGAAGGGGGACCGCATACCTACGTCTCGCCCGATGGCTTGCACTGGTCGCGCACGAGCACCACGCCCATCTGCCGATCGAATGACGTGATCACCGCCTGGCACGACCGGCGCAGCGATCAATGGATCGCCCTGCCGAAGCTATCGACCCTGGTTCGCGGCCATGTGCGCCGGTGTTTCGGCCTTTCGACAAGCGACGACTTTCAATCGTGGACCGAGCCGCGATACATCTTTCGCCCCGATCTGCGCGACGATGCGGGCTCGCTGGCCCGGATCGAGGCGGTGCGGCCCATGCTCGATCGCGCCGACGACCCGGCCTTGATGCGCACCGAGTTCTATGGAGCCGGCGTCTACCAGCACGAAAGCTGCGTCGTCGCCTTTCCGTGGATCTTCACCACCAACAACAACGGTCGTTTCGGCAACCACGAAGGGCCGTGCGAGGTGCAACTGGCCACGTCCCGCGACCTGGACGAATGGCAGCGACCGTTCCGCGAGCCGGTGGTGCCGCTGGGGCCGGCCGGCGCTTGGGACAGTGGTTTCTTGGTGACATCGAGCGAAGTGGTGCGCGTCGGCGACGAAATCCGCCTGTACTACGCGGGAGGCAATTACACGCACGGCAATCCCTGTTTGTACCGCGATGACGATCCCGGGCGCGGCACGCAGTTCACCAGCAGCATTGGATTGGTAAGCTGGCAGCTCGATCGCTTTGTCTCGGCCGATGCTCCGCCCAGCGGGGCAGTGCTGGAGACGGTGCCGGTGGTCTACCGCGGCGAGCGGCTGGAGTTGAATGCCGCCACCCGCGGCGCAGGTTCCGTGACTGTCGAGCTTTGGGCGCTGGGTGGCGAACCGCTAGCACGCTCGCAACCGATCCGCGGCGATGACGTTCGGCACCGCATCGTCTGGCAGCAGCCGTTCGACGTGGCAAAGTGCGCCGGCAAGCCGGTGCGGCTTCGCTTCGTGATGGCCGACGCCCAGCTTTATAGCTTCGCATTCCGCGACCATTGATCCGCCGGCGTAAGCATTCGCGGCTCGCAAACGGCGCGAGAAATGCGGCCGACGACGGCACCCAACAACTTGGAAAGAATATGCTTGCGACAACATAAGCAAGCCTTATGATGACGGGCGCGGGGCGAATGGATGCACGATGGCATTCCCGGGTTGAAGGAGCAACGCAATGGTGTCGATGGCGCCTGGTTGGAGCGTTGATGTCGAGCGCGGGCCCGATTGGCTCTTCATCAAACTGCACTGCGAGCCCGAAAATATCTGGGACTCGCCGCCCCTGGCCGCGATGATTGGGAAGTTGCTTGAGCAGCACTTCACCTATCGCTTGGTGCTCGAATGCGACGAGCTCTCGGTGTTGCACTCGACGTTGATCGCCGAGCTGATTCAATTGCACAAGCGCATTGCAGCGCACGATGGCGTGATGCGTCTGTGCGGCCTGTCGGAAGATAACCGCGCAGTGATCGAGCGCTGCCGTTTGTCGACGCGATTTCCCAACAACTGCGATCGCGCCGAAGCGGTGCTCGGCAGCCGGCCGGCGAAGCCGCGCTGAATGCACGACCTTAGCCCCCGGCGACTCGCCGGGGGCGAAAGCGATGATCTACCACTCGACGTGCAGCAGATTTTCGATCTGCGCCATCCCGTCGAGCCCGCGCAGCGACTCTTGCGCCATCTGTTTCTGGTAGAAGCTGCGCACGACGCCTTTGAGTACGATCCGCCCATCGGCGGCTTCCAAGCGAACGGTGCGATGCGGCAGGTGGGGATTCTTGATCAGAATCCGGCGGGCACGGTCGGCCAAGGCGTCTTCGCGCACGGCCGGCGGATCGGTGAACAGCAGCATGAAAACATCCGTCAAACGAGACTCAAACGCGGTCGAGCACGCCCACGGCACGCGCTGAAGAAGGCGTACACTCGAATGTTGAATAATCTCGGCAATCGGCAAACTGCTGCGTCATGGAAAACCTGAGCGATCACGCAGGATTTCCGACCCACGCGAACAACGATGCCGGATTTGCCGGCCATGCGCTGGGCAAACCGTCGTTGGGACCGCCTACTGTTCTCCGAGGCAGTACAAATAGCGATCATTCCGCAGGAGCAACTGCCCTTGGCTGACCGCCAGCGACGCGTTCGACCGCGAATCGTCGCCCTCCAACACGTTATGGGCCAACAACTCGAACTCGGGCTTGGCGGCCAGCACATAGGTGCCGCGATGCTGCGAGACCGCGTAGATCTTGCCGTCGGCGATCGTAATGGACGAGTAAACATTCTCGGGACGCGGTTCGAGCCGGGCCTCATAAACTAAATCACCTGTCGTGGCGTCGAGGCAGCACGCCACACCTTTGCGCTCGTGCACCCAATACAGATGCCCCTGGTAATAGGCCGGCGAGGCGACGTTTGCCCCCTTGTCGGTC
>DASZPI010000760.1:0-2172 GCA_035550355.1 Pirellulales bacterium | reverse complement strand
CGAGCTGCACCTTGTGGGGCCGAATCGCGACCTTCACTCGGGGAGCTTCGGCGGCGCGGTGGCCAACCCGGCCAACGCGCTGGTGAAAATGTTGGCGGCGCTGGTCGATGAGCACGGGCGCGTGCAGGTTCCCGGTTTTTACGACGACGTGGTGCCGCTCGAGGCTCGCGAGCGCCAACAATGGGCCGCGTTGAACTTCGACGATGCCGAGTTCATGCGCCAGCTCGGCGTCAAGGCGGTTGCCGGCGAAGCAGGTTACAGCACGACCGAACGCCGCTGGGGTCGCCCGACCTGCGACATCAACGGCCTTACCAGTGGCTACCAAGGCGAAGGCGCCAAGACCGTGCTCCCGTCGAAGGCCAGCGCGAAGTTCAGCTTTCGGCTGGTCCCCAAACAAGATCCGCACAAGTTGCAGCAGTCGCTCGAAGCGATGCTGCGGAAATTGTGTCCACCCGGCATCGAGATGCAGCTTACGTCGTACCATGCGGCGCCGGGCGTGGTCGTATCGCTGGATAGTCCCTACGTGGCGGCTGCGGCGCGGGCGATCGAAGCGGGCTTCGGCACCGCGCCGGTCTACATCCGCGAAGGGGGCTCGATTCCGGTCGTCTCGACGTTCAAGGACAAGCTCGGCGTCGACACGCTGCTCTTGGGCTGGGGCCTGAACGACGACAACACCCATGCCCCGAACGAAAAATTCTGCCTCGCCGATTTTCACCGCGGCATCCGCGCCAGCGCGTTCCTGTGGGACGAACTGGGCAACGTGCCTTCCAAGAGTTAGGAGAGTCACCGCATGCCACGCAGCTTGTTGTTCATTGCCGTTGTGTTGTCGACGCTGACGCTGCTCGCCGGCGACCAGAGTTCGCGTGCTCTGTTCGACGGCCGCTCGCTCGACGGCTGGACCGTGCGTGGCGGCACCGCCAGTTACAAGGTCGAGAACGGCGAGATTGTCGGCACCACGACCGAAGGCAGCCCGAACACCTTTCTGTGCACGAATAAGGATTACGGCGACTTTGAACTCGAGTTCGACGTGAAGTGCGATCCGAAGCTCAACTCGGGCTGCCAAATCCGCAGCCACGTGGCCGACAAGGAGATGACGTTCGAGTACGAAGGCAAAACCAAGACGATCAAGCCGGGCACGGTGTTCGGCTATCAATGCGAGGTGGCCAATGCCAAGCCGACCTCGGGCAACTTCTGGGACGAAGCCCGCCAGGCCCGCTGGCTCGACGACATTTCGGGCAAGCCCGGCGCCGAAGACGCGTACAAGCCGGGCGAGTGGAACCACTACAAAATCGTTGCCCGCGGCGATCATATTCAGTCGTGGGTCAACGGCGTGGCGTGCGCCGACTTCCACGACTCGCGCGACGCCAGCGGCCTCATCGGCCTGCAAGTGCACGGCATCAAAAAAGGCACCGGCCCTTACGAAGTGCGCTGGAAGAACGTGATGGTCCGCGAGCTGTGATTGTGCTAGACCGCAAGCGTCGGCACCCCGAATCCTGAATCCCGACCCCCGACCCCCGCTAATGCTCGATCGCAAATTTATTGTCGAGAACGCCGAGGCCGTTAAGCAAAACTGTGCGCGTCGCGGCGCGCGGGTCGATGTCGATCGGTTCGTGGCGATCGACGGCGAGCGGCGGCAGCGGCAAACGCGCGTCGAAGAGCTGAACCGCCAAGCCAACGAAGTGGCCAAGAGCATCGGCAAAACCAAAGACGCCGCCGAGCGCGAGGCCCGCAAGGAAGAAGGCCGCAAGCTCCGCGAGCAGATCACCACCATCGAGCACGAGCTCGCCGGGCTTGCCGAGGAGATGGAGGCCATCCAGCGCCGCATCCCCAACATGTCGCATCCCGACGCTCCGCTGGGGGCCGACGACCAGGCGAACCTCGAAGTGGCCCGCGGAAAAACGCCGCCGCCGCAATTCGCGTTCAAGCCGCTCGACCACGTCGTGATCGGCGAAAAGCTCGGCCTGATGGATTTCGAAGCCGGTGCGAAGGTCGCCGGCCACGGCTTTTACTTTCTGAAGAACGAAGCGGTGCTGCTCGAGTTGGCCTTGCAGCGCTACGCAATCGAGCTGCTGGTGCGTGAAGGATTCACGCCCACCATCACCCCCGACTTGGCGCGGAACGAAGTGCTGCACGGCACCGGCTACATTCCGCGCGGGCCCGAGACGCAAATCT
>DASZPI010000759.1:0-2337 GCA_035550355.1 Pirellulales bacterium | reverse complement strand
TGCAAATCTCGGCATCGGTCGGCATGTCGAGCACCAATTTGCGCCCGGTGCCCAGCGTGGCCTCGAACTTGCCGCCTGGCAGCGTCTTGAACATTTTCTTCAGCCGCGCCGGCTCAGTGGCGGCAATCGTTCCCAGCGATGCGAGCAAGAAGCAATCGCCAAGCCGCCCTTGGCTGAGCTTCTCGGCGTGCGGACGATCGGACACGAACAAAGCACGATTCGTCGTCGCGATCCGCTGGCAACTGTCGTGGTAGAAGTCCGCCATATCGAACGCGTCGAGCATTTTGCTTTTATGCTCGACCGCGTCGACAACCTGCTTGAATGTGACCGATTTCAGGTCGTGATCGGCACGAATGGCACGCCGCAACGTCGCTGCCGTGGCGGCCGGTTTGCCGGTCACTTTCGGGTTCGCGACCGCCAGCTCGATTTCGTGCACCGACAGCTCGCCATCGTGGTCGGTGTCCCAAACTTGAAAGCCGATCTGCGCTTCGGCCAGGAACTCTCGGGCGTTCGGCGAGAGCGCCAGGGCGCGAGCAGCGCCAAGCACGACGACCAAAACGATGGTTGGCCCGAAAACCGGCCTGGTGTTTAGCATGGGTGCCCCCCCGAGTGTTGCCGATGCATTGACTGGCGAACGTTATCATAAATCATCCGACGAGCATGCGACCAGCTTTCCGCAGGGCGTTCTCGTCGGCCGAGCGTCGCTTGAAATCGCGGACTTCGTTCCCTATAACGAACTCCGACATGCTCATCCCTTGCCCGGGTGGCGGAATTGGCAGACGCGCAAGCCTCAGGAGCTTGTGTCCGTAAGGACGTGGAGGTTCGATCCCTCTCTCGGGCACTGCAATCATGAACGATCGACGATCGGACAGCGGTCGGCTGCTTGGACTAACGGGTTGGATCGGCACTTGTTTCGCCGCCGCGATCGTCGGCATGTTGTTCAGCAAGCCGGCGGTTCGCGATTGGTACCCGACGCTTGTCAAGCCGTTGGGAAATCCGCCGGCGTGGGTGTTTGGTCCCGTTTGGACCTGCTTGTACTTGATAATGGCAGTTGCCGCCTGGCGCGTCTGGCGGATCACCGGTCTGGCTCATCGCGCGATTGTCTGCTTTGCGGTCCAACTGACGCTGAACGTCATCTGGTCGGGACTGTTCTTCGGCCTACATAACCCGTTGGCGGCGCTGATCGACGTGGTTGCGCTGTGGATCGCGATTGCCGCGACGCTGCGTGCCTTCTGGCAAATCGATCGCGCTGCCGGTGTGCTGTTGATCCCATACCTGGCATGGGTGACGTTTGCCACATACTTGAACGCTGCGATCGTGGTGCTTAACCGCTGAATCGCGGCAACCCCCTGGCGCGCGTTGGGTTCAGATATGAATGGCGCGGCCTAGCGTAGCCAAGGCAGCTTCCTTGGTCGCCTCGGTCAGCGTCGGATGCGCGTGGCAGGTGCGCGCGATGTCCTCGCTGCTCGCGCCGAATTCGATGGCTGCCACCGCCTCGGCGATCAGGTCGCCTGCGCGGGGTCCGATAATGTGCACACCCAGCACACGATCGGTCTCGGCGTGGGCCAGGATTTTCACGTAGCCTTCCGCGTCGTCCAAGGCCAGCGCTCGGCCGTTGGCGCGGAACGGGAACTTGCCCTTTTTGTACGGCACGCCCGCATCCTTAAGCTGCTCTTCGGTTTTGCCGACGCCGGCGACTTCAGGATGGGTGTACGCCACGGCAGGAATCGCGTCGTAGTTCACGTGTCCGTAGCCGGTCGCCAGATACTCGACGCAGGCCACCCCTTCGTCCTCGGCTTTGTGGGCGAGCATCGGACCGGCAATACAATCACCGATCGCGTAGATGTTCGCTGCGGTCGTGGCAAAGTGTTCAGCGGTCTTGATGCGCCCCTTGGCATCGAGTTCGACCCCCACGGCATCAAGTGCCAGCCCCTCGGTATTCGGCGTGCGGCCGACGCTCACCAACACTCGGTCGGCCCGCAGCGGCTCGCTTCCCGCGCACTCGACGACCGCGGCGTTGCCATCGGCCCGCGCGCCGGTAACGCGCGTTGACAGGCGAAAGTCGAGGCCTTGCTTCTTGAAGATCTTGAGCGCCTCGGCGGCCACTTCGCCATCAGTGCCCGGGAAAATCCGGTCGAGGTATTCCAGCACCGTGACTTTCGCGCCCAACCGATTCCACACGCTGCCAAGCTCGAGGCCGATGTAGCCAGCGCCGATCACGATCAGGCTCTTGGGGACCGGATCGTACGAGAGCGCCTCGGTGCTGGTGCCGACGAACCTGCCGTCGAACTCGATCCCGGGCAGGGTGCTCGACTTGCTGCCGGTGGCGATGATGAT
>DASZPI010000758.1:0-6650 GCA_035550355.1 Pirellulales bacterium | reverse complement strand
CACTTGTTTTTGGCATCGCGATTTTCTTCGCGGTGGTCGGCATCGCCCTGTTGGGCGGTGAGAGCAACGCCGTGATGGCTGGCCATGGTTGCCATGGTTGCGCCGGTGCTTGCGATGGTGGTTGCGCTGCTCCGGCCTGCTGTGCGCCGGCCTGCTGCGCTCCGGTGAATGATTGTTGTGGCTGTGGCGGCAAGCGGATGGGCCTGTTCGCCCGTCTGCACGCTCGTCACCACCGCAACAACTGCTGCTGCCCGCAGGATTGCTGCCCGCAAACCTGCTGTGCTCCGCAGGCTTGCGCCCCGGCCTGCCCGCCGAGCTGCTGCGCTCCGGCTGCGCCGACCTGCGCCGCTCCGGCTGGCGGCAACATGCCCGCCCCGCCGCCGGCTCCCCCGGCTCCGCCCCCGGCCCCCAAGGCCTAAGCTGAGTTCGGCACGCTCCCGACTGCCCGGCGTATCCCAGCCCTGTGGGAAGCCGAGCTGGCGAGTTAAGCGTGAACGATCCAACCGGACCTTCGCTTCGTGCGAAGGTCCGGTTTTTTTTTGCGCGCTGAACGACGCAATTTGCCCCTGTCACGATTGACCGCGCGATCAACTGGCCCCACCTTGACAAGCTTTCGCACTCCGATAGATTGACGAATTCTAGTTGTGCCGCAAACCTTGGCTGGGTCAGCAGTTTTCTATGCCCACGATCAATCAGCTCGTCAAACGCAATCGCAAGCCGCCGCGCAAGTTCAGCAAGTCGCCAGTGTTGGACAAGTGCCCCCAGAAGCGCGGGGTGTGCCTGCAAGTGAAGACCATGACCCCGAAGAAGCCGAACTCGGCCCTTCGCAAGATCGCGCGCGTCAGGCTGTCGAATGGTAAGGAAGTGACCGTGTACATTCCCGGCGAGGGGCACAGCCTACAGGAACACTCGATCGTGCTCGTGCGCGGCGGCCGTGTTCGCGATCTGCCCGGTGTGCGTTACCACATTGTCCGCGGCGCTCTCGATACGCTTGGCGTTGAAGGCCGCAAGCAGTCGCGCAGCCTATACGGGGCAAAGAAGTCGAAGTGATCCACCATCAACGCTAAGTGATCGATTGCGGCCGACATTGGGTCGCCGTTCAGCATCGAGCACTCAGGATTTTGCATTCTCAAAGGAAGTTCCGCCTCCATGGGCCGTATCACCGCCAGTCGCGAAACGCTTCGACCCGACGCTCGTTTTCAGTCGGTCTTGGTGAGCAAATTCATCAACTGCCTGATGCACGACGGCAAGAAGAGCGTTGCCCAATCCGTGTTCTACGACGCGATGGAGATCATCGCCGACAAGATCAAAGACGCCGAGGCGATCGAGGTCTTCACCCAAGCGGTCGAGAACGTCAAGCCGCAGGTGGAAGTTCGCTCGAAGCGCGTCGGCGGCGCCGCTTACCAAGTGCCGATGCAAGTCAATCGCACGCGGCAACAGTCGTTGGCCATCCGCTGGATTCTGCTTGCGATTCGCGAAAAGAAGGGGCGTCCCACGCACGAGAAACTCGCCGAAGAGTTCATGGCTGCCGATCGTCGCGAAGGCGCGGCGGTCACGCGTCGTGACAACATGCACCGCATGGCCGACGCAAACAAGGCGTTCGCGCACTTTGCGTGGTAAATCGGAACGAGTTGCTGGTTGCTAGTTGCTGGTTTCTGGTGCAGCAACTGGCAACTACACACTAGTCCTAGCAACTTCCTCCGTATGCCCCGCAATCTGCACCAGCTTCGCAATATCGGCATCGTCGCTCATATCGACGCCGGTAAGACCACGGTCACCGAGCGGATGTTGTTCTATGCCGGCGCGACCCATCGCATGGGCGAAGTCGACAAAGGAACCACGACCACCGACTTCGACCCCGAAGAGCAACAGCGCGGCATCACCATTTACGCCGCGTGCGTCACCTTCCAGTGGAAGGACGTGGTCGTCAACCTGATCGACACGCCGGGACACGTCGATTTCACCGCCGAGGTCGAGCGCAGCTTGCGCGTGCTCGATGGGGCGGTCGTGGTGTTCAGCGCCCGCGAAGGGGTCGAGGCCCAGAGCGAAACCGTCTGGCGGCAGGCCGATCGCCACAAGGTGCCGCGACTCGCATTCATCAACAAAATGGACCGCGAGGGGGCCGATTTCGAAGGAACAGTCGAAGAAATTCGCCACCGGCTCGAGGCCAATCCGGTGCCGTTGCAAATCCCGCTGGGAGTGGGGCCGCCGCATTTGGCCGACTCGTTTCGGGGCATCATCGACTTGGTGCGGATGAAGTTGCTGAGCTTCACGTCCGAAAGCCAAGGGGCTGAGGTGGTCGAGCAAGCCATTCCAGCCGATCAGCGCGAACGCGCCCAGCAGTGGCGCGACAAGATGCTCGAACGTCTGTACGATTACAGCAACGAACTGATGGAGTTGGCCCTTTCCGAAGCCGAGATCCCGGAAGCGCTGATTCATCGCGTAGTGCGCGAGGCGACGGTCAGCCGACTCATCGTGCCGGTGCTCTGCGGGTCGGCACTCGATCGCATCGGGGTGCCTCCGCTGTTGGATTGTGTCGCGGCGTACTTGCCCAGCCCGGGCGACGTACCCCCGGTCGAAGGCAGCGATCCAAAGCACCCGGGAAAAAAGCTCACTCGCAATGCCTCACTCGACGAACCGTTTTGCGGCCTGGTTTTCAAGATTCAAGCCGACAAGCACGGCGACCTGGCGTTCGTGCGCATCTACTCCGGAGCGCTGAAGGCCAACAGCCGCGCGCTGAACCCGGGGAAGGATAAGAAAGAGAACGTCAGCCAGCTTTGGCACGTCCAGGCCGACCGACGCGAACAGGTCGAGAGCGCCGAAGTGGGCGATATCGTCGGGATCATTGGCCTGCGCAACTCGGTCACCGGCGACACGCTCTGCGACCCGAAGGCGCCGATCTTGCTCGAGTCGATTAAGTTTCCCGACACGGTCATCTCGATGGCGATCGAGCCGGAAACGTCGGCCGAACGGAAAAAGCTTGCCGACACGCTGGAGATGCTCAAGCGGCAGGACCCGACCTTCCGCGCGCACGAAAGCGAAGAGACGGGCCAGACGCTGATCAGCGGCATGGGCGAGCTGCATCTGGAAGTCATCAAGCATCGTTTGTTGCGCGACTTTAAGTTGAATGTGCGCGTTCACAAACCGCGCGTTAGCTACCGCGAGACGGTCGATCATCCGGCAGAGGTCGTTGGCGAATGTCGGCAGCAGGTCGCGGGACAAGCGCTGTTCGCGCGCGTCAAGATCAAGATCGAGCCGATGAGACCGAACGATCGGCTGCCGGCGGTTCTCGACCAATCCGGGGGACAACTTCCCGAGACGTTTCTCCTGCCCGTGATGGAAGTGTTGTCCGAACAGGTGCAGGGCAGCGGCTCGCTGGGCTTCCCTCTGATGCGCGCGCGCATCACGCTTTTGGGCGGTGAGGTACACGAAACGGAATCGAACGAGCTGGCCTTTCGCCGTGCCGCGGCCGATGCCTTTCAAAAAGCCCTGACCGCCGCGGGGATCGTGCTGCTTGAGCCGATCATGAAGCTGGAAATCATTACTCCCGAGGAACACCTCGGCGATATCGTCAGCGATTTGCAGCAACGCCGGGCTACGATTACCAATACCGTGCCGCGCGGACGCAACACCACGATTGCCGCCGAGGCGCCGTTGGCCAATCTGTTTGGCTACTCAAGTGCGATTCGCAGCCTCAGCCAGGGGCGTGCGTCGTGCTCGATGGAGCCGGCAGCTTACGGTCCCGCGCCGAAGGAAGTGCTGGATTCTTTCATGGCGTGAGCGATGATGGATCGATATGAGCAAGCGCCGATCTAAGAACACCACCGAAACGCTGCGCACCATGATCCGCGGCGCGGGGCTGCGCTCCACCCAGTCGCGACTGGCGGTGCTCAATCGCTTGATGGGGTCGCGCACGCCGCTGACGCATGCGCAGGTTTCCGATGATCTCGAAGAGCGCGGCTTCGATCGGGCAACGATTTACCGCAGCCTGGTCGAGCTGGCCGATGCGAAGCTCCTCTCGCGGATGGAACTCGGCGACCATGTGTGGCGATTCGAATTCCGCGGCGATTCTGCGGAAACCGAGGATACGGAGCATCCGCATTTCCTCTGCCTGGATTGCGGTAAGATCTCGTGCTTGACCGAGGTGACGATTGATTCGGCATTGACGGCCAGCGCCAAGCAGGCGGCGGCTGCCGTTGTGAGCGACATTCTGCTCAAAGGGCACTGCCGACAGTGTCGCTAAGGCATTGCCGGTAAGCTGCCGCAGGCGCGTTCCGAGTGCCGCGGCTGCAGCTAAACCATCGCTGCCAATCGATCGGCAATGGCGAGCGAGTGCGTCTTCCACTTCGATGCTCCTTGATCTCGCGCGCCAAGAAACGCGCGTCGTTCTGGCAATACATGTGCACGTAGCAGCGGCGCCATCGGAGGCACGTTCCAGTGGCGCCAAACTTTTTATCCGTACGCCGCGCCTGTGGCTCCGGCGACGACGTCCGCAACCACCACGCTGTCGGCCAACAGCGTGGTGCTTGGGCTCGCCGCAGCGGCTGCCGCCCGAGAGTTCGGCACTCTGCCAGAGGCGTCGGTTAATTGAAAGACGGCGGCATACATGCGCTCGAGAGCGCCCGATTTATCGGCGTTGTCGGCATTCACCGCGATCAGGTTTCGGGCATCAACGACCATCTGGTCGAGTACTGGGCCACGGCCACGCAATAAACTGCCCCCGCCAACCGTCCCTGGGCGGATGTAGCGCCACGCCGTGCCTTTTGTGCATGGCGTGGCGTTTTTCTTGCTTTTAGCGCACACGCTAGCTTCCCTTGATCCGATTCGATTGCGACCAAGAATCTGCCGAATCATTCTTCGGAATAGCAGCCTGGCAGCACGCGGAAATTCCGCGGGATGGACCGATGGTGCGACGGTTATCGAAGATTGGCGTCGTAAGCGTGAGCTTGACTCTGGGCATCGGTGCGCCTGCGGTGGCGCAGTCGCGATATCCGTCAAACCTCGCGCGGCCTACTGTCCCGTCGATTTCCTTCCGTTCAACGCCACCGGCGACAGCACCGAGCAGTGCGCCGGTCGTCGCTCCGCGCAGCCGACCTTCGGTTGCCGGCTTGCGATGGGAAGTCTTCGCACGCAGCCTGGAAGGCCGACCGATTGAATTCGCGCAATTCGGGCAGGGCGGCAAGCAGGTGCTTGTAATCGGCTCGCTGGAAGGAGACGAGCCTGAAGGGGTCGCCGCGGCCGAAGCGCTCGCGGCCAACCTCGCGCGGTTCCCGCGCCGTATCGACGGTGTACAGATCACGATCGTCGCCGACCCCAATCCCGATGGTCGAGCGCGGCGGATTCGTGGCAATGCGCGAGGCGTCGATCTGGCCCGGAACTTTCCCGCGGCAAACTGGCGGCGGACCATCCAAGGCAACCAACTTCTGTCGGGTCCCAAGCCGTCAAGCGAACCCGAGACCCAGGCGATTGTCGAGCTGTGCGAGGATCTGAAGCCCGACCGCATCGTGCTGTTGGGCAGCGCGAAGGCGCCGGCCGGCGTGCTGTATGCCGGTCCCGCCGAGAATCTCGCGCGCCAGGTGACCATCGAAGCGGATGGTCGCCTGTTGCCGCGCAGCGCCGACGAGTTGCACGGCTCGCTGCTGATGCTTGCCGGCGAGGACTGGAAGGTGCCGGTGCTGCGGCTGTCTTTTCCACCTGCCGCGACTGCTGACGAAGTCTTTTCCCGCCACAAAACGGCGATCATGACCGCGGTCGGCTGTGGAACGCCGATTCCGTTCGCCGACGTGGCACGAAAACCAGCCTCGCAGTCGATCGGGCAATCGGCCAATGCGTCGCTTCCGTCGAACGGCTCATCGCCATACCTGGGCGGATATGGCGTCGCGCCGATCGCGGCGCCTTCGGCAAATTTGGCAGACGTTGCAAGCCAACCGGCCCCAGCGACGCTCGATTACTCATCGATCCAAGCTGGCCGGCCGACCGTCCGAATCGAAAGTCCGCGCCGTTTGCGGAGGGCGCAAACCACTGAAATCGCGACCGTGCCACCGTCGTTCGTCCCCGCGACGTCGGCACCGGCCTGGCCGGCACGCCTCGAAAGATTACCAACGGTCAACGTTCCGCAGCAAATGCTGCCAGGGCGCAATCCGCCGGCCTTTCCGCAAGCGCCGATCCCGGCATATCCGCAGACCCAGCCGCAATAAGGGGTTCGGCGACTAAAGGCTTCCGGCCAGTTGCCGATCGAGCACGCGCTGCACGCCGACGTACGCCCGTTGAGCTTTAAGGCACATTTGCCGGAACGCCTCGGGACGCAGCACGCCTGGCAAGCGGAAGGTTTCGAGCGTGCCGTTGCGGAACACCAAGTCGCCGGCCGGATACCAGTCCTGTCCCGGCTGCACGATCACCTGGATTGTGTCGAAGTCGTCGAGGGCGACCGAGCGTTCCTCTTTGCGAGTGCAGAATCGCTCCACAATGATGCGCCGATTCGTGAGCCGATAGCAGACGCCGACGTACGGCAGCACCTTGAGTGCAAATAGCCCGATCGCCAGCGGAATGCTGAGCAAGGCAATCAGATTCCCAAGAGTCAGCACGGGGCCAAGGCCGGCTCGGATCAAATAGGCCGAGCCGAGCGTGCGCCCCAGCGGCAGGGCCGCCAT
>DASZPI010000757.1:0-1975 GCA_035550355.1 Pirellulales bacterium | reverse complement strand
TAGGTCACCAGGTTCGCCGCGTCGATCACGACGACAAATCGGTCGTCATTGACACGAGCCAAGGCGAGTTTACTGCGGATTTCGCGGTGGTCACGCTTCCGTTGGGCGTGTTGAAACATCGCGGCGTCGAGTTTCATCCCGCGCTGCCCGAGCGCAAGCGCGACGCCGTCCAGCGGATGGGCATGGGATTGCTGAACAAGACCTATTTGAAGTTTCCGCGACAGTTCTGGCCAGCCCGTGCCGATTGGCTGGGGTTCGTGAGCGAGACAAAAGGACGGTGGTCGGAGTACTTGAATGTTGCCAAGTTTCTCGCACAACCGGTGCTGCTTGGTTTTACCGCGGCAACGTTCGCGCGTCGCACGGAGAAAAAGACCGATCAAGAGATTGTCGCCGGCATGATCGCCGCGCTGCGCTCCATGTTCGGAGGCAGGAAAGTGCCAGACCCGCTCGATGTAAGGATTACGCGCTGGGCCTCCGACCCGTTCAGCTACGGTTCGTACTCGTTCATGAAGACCGGGTCGACTCCCGAAGACTACGAACATCTGGCCGAGCCCGTCGACAATCGGTTGTTCTTCGCCGGCGAGCATACGTCGCGACGTTACTCCGCGACGGTGCATGGGGCGTACTTGTCGGGCATCCGCGCCGCGAAACGGATCGGAGCGCAGGTATAATCGCTGGACAAAAGCATCGATTGCGGGGTGGCAGTGCTCGGCGTGCCGCAGATCACGCGTGCTAGTCACGTCGAGCCCACAGCCGATGGGCGCTGGACCGCTGATCTGCGGCCGATCGGAGGTCCGGTGCTCGGGCCGTTTAGCACGCGAAGCAAAGCCCTCCGGGCTGAGCAGCGTTGGCTGGCTAAGCACTGGCTGACGCACGAACACGCTTGATTCCTCTGGGCTGGTCCGCTCGGGCCAGCATGTTCTTCGGTTCGTTTTCTCCCAGGTGGCTCTGCGCGTGCAGGCCGCCATTCTTGATGAAAGGATGTTCCGACGACTCGTACGGATTTTGAACGTGAAGTGGCGAATGCCACCGGCGAATCGCTCGACACGATCCGAAATCGCGGGTTCAGTCTGGTCGAGGTGCCCGACCTGGAGCCGCTGGTTGTCGATTGGGACGCGATGTATCCCGTCGAGCCGCTACGGAAGCCGCTGCCGCGACGTGGCCGGGAGCGAGTGGCGGCATAGCCAGAGCCGCGCTACGTCGCTCGTCCCCAGCGGAACGGGCGGCGTAGCGGCGGTCGGGTCCGCCCCACGCAATATATAGGCGCGTGCTGGGTGCGACTTAGCGGACCTAGAACACCGATAAACCGCTCATTTGTCGCCGGCCTTGTCGAGCAGATCTTCGTAGCGTGACGCGACATCCTTGGACGAAGCCAGGCGATTCTTGACCTCGGTGTCGTTCCTCAGATTCTCGAGCATGCACAGGACGCGATCTCCGCCCACCGACACCAAACGCTCAATAATAGGTGCCAGCCCTCGCGTCCAATTCGCTCGCAAATTGTTGCTTCGCTCGGCGGGCACTGCATGGCAATGTCTGATCGGCACAGGGGGGGGACTGACAAGCATCATCTTCCGACAAGACGCCGCAATTCCGCAATACCGTTGCGTGTCAGACAAAAAAACCGGGCCGAGCGGATCGTATGACCCGCCGGCCCGGCGTGCAGCTACAACAGGTTGACTACGCGCTCGGCGAGGCCCTTTTCACCCAACACGACGCTCAGTTTCGAGTTCGAGGCGACCTTTTCCAGCACCTCCAACTCGCGCAGACGCATCAGCGTCGGGTTCTCCACGAGCAGCTTGGCCGTGTTGGCCTGGCTGCGCATGGCGGCCGTCTCCTCGCGGCGGACGATCAGGTTGGCCTCGGCGGCCTTCTTGGCTTCCGTGACCTTGTTCATCAGGTCCTTCATCTCGCCCGGCAGGATCACGTCGCGGATACCGATGGCCACCAGCTCCAAGCCTAGCGACCCCGCGCGCGG
>DASZPI010000756.1:0-10266 GCA_035550355.1 Pirellulales bacterium | reverse complement strand
CACGATCGAAGGCAAACCGATCGACGGGCTCAAAAACAAGCCGCTCGCGCGCGAACAGTTCAACGTCTACGGCGACGACAATCTCAGCCGTCCCGAGCGCGCCGGCAAGCTCGATGCGATCATCAATCACATGGGCAATTTCTTCGATTGCATTGCCTCGCGTCGGCCACCGATTAGTGACGTGGCCAACCAGCACCGCAGCATCAGCACCTGCCACCTGGGAAACATCGCGATGCGCCTGGGTCGCCCGTTGCGCTGGGATCCGGCGAACGAGCAGTTCGTTGACGATTCGGAAGCAAACACCTGGCTGCGCCGCGAGCAGCGCAAGGGTTACGAGGTGGCGTGAATCGGATTGCGCGCCGGGAACGCATCGCGGCCGGTGAACGTCCAACGGATCGTGCGGCAAATGCGTGAGGGCGTGATCGCTATGGCACAGCGGCTTTTGCGATCGTGTGCAATTGTAGTCGCGCTGCTCCTGACGATTTGCCTTACCAATCTGCCGGCACGGTGCGACGAACCGCCGGCGGCGCCCCAGTACACCGACGAGCAGCAATCGCGCCTTGCCGAGGCTAGGGCGTCGAAGATCAAGGCCGACGAACTCTACGATGCCGGCCGCTATGCCGAGTCGCTGAAGCTCGCTCAGGCGGTCGCCGAAACGCGTGCGGCGATTCTCGGCACCTCGCACCCCAACTACGGTGCATGCCTGAACATCATGGCGTTGTCGTATGAGCGTTTGGGAGATTATTCGCGAGCGGAACCGCTGTTCAAGCAGGCCGCGGAAATCTACAAGCAGGCCTTCGGCGAAACACACCCTCAATATGCCACGAGCCTGACCTGCCTGGCCGGGCTGTACCGCAGGATGGGGGACTACGCGCGGGCTGAGCCGCTATTGAAGCAGGCCGCAGAAATCGACAGAAACCAACTCGGCCAGTCGCATCCCGACTACGCCATCGACCTGGACAACCTGGCCACGTTGTACCGCGTGGCGGGCGACTACGCACAAGCCGAGCCGCTCTACAAGCAAGCCGCGGAAATCTACAAGCAGGCGCTCGGTGAAGCCCATCCGAACTACGCCGCGAGCCTGAACAATCTGGCCCTGCTGTACCGCAGCATGGGCGACAAAGCGCGCGCCGGGCCACTTTACGAGCGGGCCTTGGAGATCCGCAGGAAAACACTCGGCGAATCGCACCCCGACTATGTGACGAGCCTGAACAATCTCGCCTTGCAGTACTGCGAAATGGGAGACTACGCGCGGGCCGAGACGCTCCACAAACAGGTGCTCGAAAGCCGTAAGCGAATCCTTGGCGAATCGCACCCCGACTACGCGACGAGCCTGAACAACCTGGCATGGCTGTACTACTGCATGGGCGATTCCGAGCGGGCCGCCCCGCTGTACCGGCAAGCCTTGGCAATCCGCAAGCAGGCGCTCGGCGAGGCGCACCCCGAGTACGCACAGAGCCTGAACAACCTGGCGTGGCTGTACGACAACGCACGCAACTACGAGCAGGCCGCGCCGCTGTACATGCAAGCCTTGGAGATCAAAAAAAAGTCGCTCGGCCCGTCGCATCCCGACTATGCCACGACCCTGAACAACTTGGCGCTCGTCGAACTGGGGCGGGGACGAGCCGCCGAAGCCGAAGCGCTGCTCGCCGACGCGGTGCAGATTACGCGCAAAAGCCTCGACTTCTCGGCAGCCGTCCAGTCGGAACAACAGCAGTTGACGATGGCCGTCGCCGTACGAGGCTATCTCGACAACTATTTGACCACCGCCTTGGCGGTGCACGAATCGCCGTCGAAAATGTATGCCGAGGTCGCGGCATGGAAGGGGAGCATTTCGGCGCAGCAGCAGCTGTTGCGCGTACGGCAACGGGCGCTCGCGCACGACGCCGCGTCGGAGACATCGCGCCTGTTCGCCGAACTCGATCGCCAATCACGTCGCCTGGCGACGCTGGTTCGCGCGACCCCCGCACCGGCCGATGCTGCCAAGACGCAAGTCGAAACCCACACGTTGAGCGAATCGGTCGATTCGCTTTACCAACAACTCTCGCGGCTCGACCCCGATTTTCATCGCGCTTGGGCCGAGCGCACAATCTCGACTGCCGAATTGCAGAACACGCTGCCGCCGTCGGCGGCGCTGATCGATCTGCTTGAATACGGCCATTATCTACCGTCGGCGGAACCAGGAAAGAAACACGGCTGGCAGCGCCGTGTGCTGGCCTTTGTGGTGCGCCGCCAGGAATCGGTCGTGTGTATCGAACTGGGCGCAAGTGCGCCGATCGCCGAACTCGTCGAGGCGTGGCGATCCGGGTTTGGACAACGGGCAACTTCCCAGGGCACTCTCCCCGGCGACGAGCTGCGCCGACGGGTGTGGGAGCCGTTCGAACCGCATCTGGCCGGTATCGACACCGTGCTCATCTCGCCCGACGGGGTGCTCGCGCAGTTGGCGTGGTGCGCATTGCCGGGTCGTGCACCGGGCAGTTACCTGATCGAAGATCGTGCAACGGCCATGATTGCGATCCCGCAGTTGTTGCCGGAACTCTTGAAAAGCACGTCGGCAACCGTGGCGCCGGCATCGCTGCTCGTGGCCGGCGACATCGATTACGGCGGCGATCCGGGCGAGCCGGACGATGCCATTCCTGTCGGCCGTGCCGCCGGGGCGAAATTAGGTCAACGGGCGATGCTCAACATGTTGCCAGCCGCGGCGGCCGAGCTCGACTCGATCCGCAACTCGTACCTCCGTGCCGACGGGCACGGTACGATCGACGTGCTGAACGGCCGCGCGGCAACCGAAGCGGCGTTTCGCCGCCAAGCGCCGCATCACGGCTGGTTGCACCTGATCACGCATGGATACTTTGCTCCATCCACCGTGAACGAATCGCCGCCGATTCATTCGGGGCTGTTGTCCGGCCTCGCGCTCGCCGGCGCGAACTCGCCACCGGCCGATGACCGCGACGACGGCATTCTCACAGCACTCGAGGTCGCAGGGCTCGACCTGTCGCGGGTCGATACCGTGGTGCTTTCGGCATGCGAAACCGGCCTCGGCACCGCTGCCGGCGGCGAGGGGTTGCTCGGCCTGCAACGCGCGTTTCAGACCGCTGGGGCGAAGACCGTTATCGCCACGTTATGGAAAGTTCCTGACGCTGCCACCAGCCAGTTGATGCGCCGTTTCTACGAGAACCTGTGGGATCGACGGATGGGCAAGCTTGCGGCCCTGCGCGAAGCGCAGCTTTGGCTGATCCATCATCCGCCTAGCGACGATGCCGGCGCACGCGGTCTGGCGCTCGACGGCAGGCAAGCACAGGCGGCAACTGGCATTGCGCCGCCATTCTTCTGGGCCGCATTCGTCCTCTCGGGCGATTGGCGATAGTTTGGTCGGCAAGCCTTGCGCCGGCGTTCAGCGCACGGGCACAGCGGCCGAACTATGCTTGTTAACGCCGTTCGATCGTTATTCGCCTAGTGCGCCCGCCATGAAGCGCCGCAGATTTTTGTTTTGGGTCGGCCTGGGGCTGTTCCAGCTCGGCGAGCGGCTGCGCGTCGAGGCGTTCGACGAACTTGCCGCGGGCGTGATGAACGATGGCGGCGCCGCGCTGAGTAGTACGCCGGTCGTTCATTGGCGCGCCGCCCGCAACGAGGCCTGGGTGTGGTACGAGCGCGAAACGTACCGCGAGGGCCGCTGGATGCTGACCGGCATCACGACGCCGATCAACAGCAAAACCGGCGAGCCGTACACCGCGCTTACCGGTTATCTCGACCCCAGCCTGGTGCCGCTCGACGAGCGCGTGTGGACCAACGACGACGAGGACACTGCCGCGACCGGCGCGAAACTCGAACATCTGCCCCATCCCAATCGCCGCGCGCGTCACGGCCGCCCGCCGAGTAAATGGCTGCGGAGCCTGAACGCGGAAGAACTGCACGTGTGGCTGGCGACGATCGATGTTCCCGAAGCGGGCGTGAGCGGCATGACGTACTGCGAGCACCTGACGCGCGATCACTTCTTCGATGCCGAGAAGCTCGAAGGCCTGTCGATCGACGACCAGGCCAAGCTGCACGCCGCGGCGCACGAGGGTTATTAGCGCTGCATCGTCGACGCGTTCGTCGATTGTGCGAACTTCTCAACGCGGTGCAGCGATCCCCAGATCGCGGCAGATCTTGCGAGCCAAATGATCATCGACCTCGGAATGCCTGGGAACCGACGAGCGACGGTTGTTCGCAGGGTTGCCCCACCACGAATGCCTCGCGGACGAGCGTGCAACGGTGCGACGTAACGTGTGCGATGAGGTCGCGGCGTTTCACACCTGGATCGCCGCCTCTTCGTAATCGCCTTCGACGATGCTCAGTGCATCGGCCCGATTCATTTCGATCGCTTCTTTCAGCGCGGACTGAAGGTTTTCGAGCAATTCGTCGCGAGTAGCCCCCTGCGAATTGACGCCGGGCACTTCCTCGATCCAGCCGATCCACCATGGACCGCTTTCTTGAATGATGGCCGTGAACATGAGCTTGCCTCGGAACGCATAAACCACCCCACTGGACCATTCTAGCATCACCCCGGCCAGTACTGCTTCATCTTGCCGCGCAGGAACGACACGCTCTCCTTGAGCTGGTCCATGCCGTCGACACCGTCTTCGATGCTGATCCACCCCTGGAAGCCGACCCCCGCCAGCGTGCCGAACACCGCGTCGTAGTTGATCATCCCCTTGCCGATCGTGCCGTGGCGCAGCCGCTTCGCGTACCCCACGCTGTCCTCTTCCTTGCGCAGATCTTCGAGTGTCCCTTCGGCCAAATACCGATCGCTGGCATGCATGGTGACGACACGATTCTTGACGCGCTCGAGCAACGCCAACGGGTCTTCGCCGGCCAGGAACGTATTGCTAGGATCGTAATTCACACCGAAGTGCGGCGAATGAATGCGATTGACCAGGTCGCAGAACACGTCCATCTTCTGGGCGAACTCGGGATACTGCCAGTAATTGTCCTTGTAGTGGTTCTCAAGGATCAACGTCACGCCGGCCTTCTCGGCCGCCGGCAGGCACGCCTCGATGCACTCGGCCGCATAGTTAATGCCTTGCTCCCGGCTCACCTCGGGGCGCCGCTGACCCGAGAGCACGCGGCAATACTGTCCGCCCAAGGCGGCGGTCATTTCGATCCAGCCTTGTTCCTTGGCCACTTGCTCGGCGCGGAACGCTGGATCGGGATGCGTGAAGTCGGGCGAGCAGCAGAGCATGGGAATCTTCAGGCCCACCGCCTGCGCGTGAGCTCGCGCCTTCGGCCAATCGCCGGGGTCTTGCAGGTCGAGCATGCCGGCGTACATCTCGAGCCCGTCGATATCGAGTTCGCCGGCCAGGTTGATCCACTCCAACAGCGACATCGAGCCATCAATGACGAGCTGATCCATGAACGCTTTGGGGAACGCGGCAAGCTGCGGCATCAGTTCACGTCCTTCGGCGGATTGCGGCCGATCACGGGGTATTGTTCCAGCTCGAGCACGCTGCCACTGACGGGGCGGCTTTCGTCGCCGATCCAGTAGACCGCGGCGGCGGCAACTTCTTCGGGCTTGATGAGTTGCCCCGACGGGGCGCTCTTCTTTTCGACGCGCTCGGGCCAATCGGGCGGCAAGCCGTCGGCGATCTTCACCTTGTACTCGTTGGGCGTGAGCACCCAGCCGACGTTGAAGTGATTCACCCGGATGCGTTCGCGGCCCAGCGCGTCGGCCAGGTTGCGCGACATGGTCATCAACGCGCCTTTGGTCATTGCGTAAGCCAGCAGATTCGCCTCGCCGCAGTGACCGTTGACGCTGCCGATGTTGAGCACGCAGCCCTGCGTTTGTTTCAAATGCGGCGCGGCGGCCTTGATCATCAACAGCGGCGCTCGCACGTTGACGGCCATCAGCCGATCGAACAGCGCGGCATCGGTGTTCGCAAGGTTGCTGCGCGTGACCAGGGCGGCATTGTTCACCAAGGCGTCGAGCTTGCCGAACGCGCGGATCGCCGCATCAACAATCCGCGGCGGCGAATCGGGATCGGCCAAATCATCGATGCACAATGCCGCCTTACCTTGCAACTCGTCAACGAGCGCCCGGCCGCGATCTTCTTCGCGGCCGTGAACGAGAATTCGCGCGCCTTCGGCGACGAACCGTCGCGCCATCGCCTCACCGATGCCGGTGGTGCTGCCGGTGATCAGGATGACTTTGTTGTGCAGTCGCATTGTAGTAGCTAGTTGCTAGTTGCTAGTTAGGAGCGACTGATTTTTGCAGCCCGCGCAGAAGGCGTCCTATCTCATTCGCTGTGATCAACAGATCATCGCAACGATCGGCACTGAGATAGCGCGGATCGCGTGTATGTAACCGTCCGGCGATCACGAGTTGGGTTTCGACTTCGGCCAGAGAACCAAGGGCGATCTCCAGAAAGCGCGCGAAGTCCCGACTCGAAGCTCGGCCTTGACCTTCCGCGATGTTCGACGGAATCGAAACCGCGGCCCGGCGTAGCTGAGAGGATAAACCATATCGCTCCTCGGTGGGAAAACCACGCGTCGCGTCGTAGATGGCCTCCACCAGGTCGATCGCCTTCTGCCAAACAATCAAGTCGCGGTACCCGCAATTACTCATCGCCGTCCCCATTAGCTACTAGCAACCAGCTACTAGCAACTAACAACTCACGGCTTCAACACGGCCTTCACGATCCGCCCCGAGTGCATCTCCTCGAACGCGGTGTGCCATTGGTCCAGCGGCCAGATGCCGCCGGTGATTTTCGTCACGTCCAGGGCATTCGTCGAAAGCAGGCGAATCACGCGCTCCCACACCGGCCAGTTGTGGCTGAAGCTGCCGCGCAGGGTGATGTTCTTTTGCACCAGCGGATCGAGCGAGTAACCGTACGGCGCCTTGCCCCAGCCCACCTTGGTGACCCAGCCGTTGGGACGCACGATGTCGATCGCCGTTTTCATGGTGGCCGAGATGCCGGCGGCATCGATCGCGCCGTCGACCCCGAGGCCGTCGCCTTGTTTGACCCACGCTTCGAGGCCGTCGGTGATGGTGACGCAGCCGAACTGCTCGGCCACATTCAATCTCGCGCGATCGCGCTCCAGGCCGACAACCGCCACCTCGGCGCCTTGCAGCTTCGCGACGGCGGCGCACAGAATGCCGATCGGTCCCGGGCCGAGCACCACGACACGGTCGCCGGGCTTGATCGGCGACTGCACGGCGACCGCATTGTACGCCACGCAGCAGGGCTCGGTAAGTCCCGCGCGTTCGAACGGCAAATTGTCGGGCAGGTGATGCAGGCAGCGCGCCGGGACGCGCACCCAGCGGGTCATCGCGCCGTTCACACCGTAGCCGAAGCCCTTACGGTTGGGGTCGAGGTTGTACAGTCCCTGGCGGGTCATCGGGCTGTTGGGATCGACGACCGCCGCGGTCTCGCTGACCGCGCGATCGCCTTCGCGCCAGCCGGTCACACGCTCGCCGAGCTCGACCACGACGCCGGCAAACTCGTGCCCCAGCACCACCGGGTAGTTCACGGGCCAACTGTGCTCGCCGGTCCATTGGTGCAAGTCGCTGCCGCACACGCCAACCGCGGCGACCTCGAGCAGCACGTCCTCAGGCCCGATCTCCGGGCGCGGGATGTCGCGCAATTCGACACTGTGCTTTTGCGGAGCAAAATTGACGACCGCCGTTTGAGTCATGGTTTATCGCTTCTTTCCTACCGGGATATCGCCGTACGCGTGAACCTTCTCGCAAATCAAACGCAACGAGCTTTCAAGATCGCCGCCGGCAGTTTTGAACGCGTCGGCATCAATGGTCAGCGGCGCGCCGAGCACCACCAACGGCGCACCGTATTCGGGAGTGCGGACGGCTTGCTCGAGCGTCAGGCCGCCGACCGCCTGCACCGGCACGCTGACGGCATTGACCACCTCGCGCAGTTGGTCGAGCGGGCTGGGCATGCGTTTGCCGGCCGCCGCAATGCCGCGGCGTTCGTCGTAGCCGATGTGATGGATGATGAAATCGCAGCCGAGGTCTTCGAGCCACTTGGCGCCGGCGACCATGTCGTCGGAAATCATGTTGTCGCCCATGACGCCGACGCCGAAATCACGACCCGCTTTCACCACGCACTTGACCGTTTCGGCGTGGGCGCGGGCCATCACGACCACGTAGGTCGCGCCGGCCTTGGCCATCATTTCGGCCTCGAGGTAGCCGCCGTCCATGGTCTTCAGGTCGGCGACAATCGGCGTGTCGGGAAAGCGCTCGCGCAGCGCCCGCACGCCGTGCATCCCTTCGGCAATGATCAGCGGCGTGCCGGCCTCAAGCCAGTCGACGCCGGCGCGCATGGCCAACTCGGCGGTCGAAAGGGCCTCGGGAATGTTGGTGAGATCGAGGGAAATCTGGACGATGGTTTTCATGCGCCCGAGCATACGACTCACTGGCATCGCCAACAAGCGGTGAACCCCACCACCGCCGGCCGGCGATGAATTCACTTCTCGTCGGCTTTTTCCTCGGCAGCGCTGCGGCGCAGATACGCAGGCGCGAGGGTCCAAAGGTCGTCGCGCTGGCCAGCCGTGTAGCGGGCATAGGCGAGCGCGCCGACGGTTGCGGCGCGCGGCGTCCAAGTTTCGCGTGGAGCTACCTTGGTGTCCGCAGGCAATCGAGTCACGAGCCGTTCGAGGCCGGGTCCGCTGACCCGGGTGTCGTTGGCAAGCGAGGCCAGCCAACGATCGTCGTCCAGGATGTGCGGTTCGTCCAACGGCAGCCATGTGCCGGTGGATTCACACTGGTACGTGCGCGTGAACACCTGGCGGCGATAGGCATCGATGACGGCCGACAATCGGCCGCGACCAGGAGCCTGGGCGGCAATGCAATCGAGCGTTCCGATACCGAGCACCGCAGCGCCCGTGGCGTAGGCGAAAGTCTTTGCCGTGGTCGCGCCAACGCGCAGGCCGGTGAACGAGCCGGGACCGATCGTGACGGCAACGACCTGCACGTCGGGCGGCTTCCAGCCGGCCTGATCCAGTGCGGCGCGAATGGCCGGTGCGAGCGATTGTGCGCTGCGTGTCTCTGCAGGCAATACGCGTTCGCACACGACCTGCGCGCCGGTGAGCAGGGCAACGCTTCCCGCTTGCCCGCTCGTTTCAAGTGCCAGAATTCTTGGTGCCACGATGCTCGAATTTAGCCGCGAAACATGCGCGCAATTGGTGCGCGTGGAGCGGATTTCATCGCCTTGACCATCGCAATGAGCTAACGTTAGACTGCTACATGAGTTTCGGCGAGAAATGTGCGCTTGCGCCAGTTCGTTAGGCGCGTGGCAGTGTCGTGCCGATTGCGGGACAAAGCAAGCAGCCTCAGAGCCTTCTGCCAGGCCGCCGCCGGAGTTCTCTGCGTGAAGCGAGCCATTATCAGCGATATCCACAGCAACCTCGAGGCGCTCGAGGCGGTGCTTGCCGACATCGCGACCCAGAATGTCGAACAGATTTATTGCCTCGGCGATGTGATTGGCTACGGTCCCAATCCGCGCGAGTGCATCGACCTGATCATGCAGTGCAACGTCTGCATCCTGGGCAACCACGACCAGGGGGCGCTGTTCGATCCCGAGGGCTTTAATGCCGGGGCTGAACGCGCCATTTTTTGGACCCGCGAGCAACTCGAAAGCGCTGTGGGCGAACCGGCCGACCGCGTCCGTCGCCGCAACTTTCTGCAAGAATTGCCCCGGGCCCGCCGCGAGAACGGTCACCTGTTCGTCCATGGCTCGGCCCGCAACCCGCTGAACGAGTACGTCTTCCCTGAAGACATTTACAATCAGCGCAAGATGGAAAAAATCTTTGCGCTGGTCGAGCGCGTGGTGTTCCAAGGGCACACGCACGTGCCAGGTGTGTTCACTCAGAACCTGACCTTCTTGACTCCGGAAGAAATGGGCTACGAGTACCGGCTCACCGAAATGAAAGCGATGGTGAACGTCGGCTCGGTCGGACAGCCTCGCGACGGCAACCCGCGAGCGTGTTACATCGTGCTCGACGACGATGTTCTGCGGTTCCGGCGGGTCGAATACCCGTTCGAGCAGACGATTCGTAAGATTTACGACACCCCCGAGCTCGACAACTTCTTGGGAGATCGCTTGCGCGAAGGACGTTGAATCAACCGAAATCAACGGTTCACGGCAGACAGGCCGCTGCCGAGTCGCGCTCACCGAGGCAGGTACGCTGCCTAATCGATTTTTGTAAGCTCGCGGCACTGCTGCCGCGGTAAGGATCTTCGCAGTGGAAAAACGATACATCACGTTCTTTGTCTTG
>DASZPI010000755.1:0-4098 GCA_035550355.1 Pirellulales bacterium | reverse complement strand
TTGGCGGCCGCAACGAGCGACGGTTCATCGTCGCCCAGCTTGGCAGCGGCCGCCTTGATGCCGGCGTCGATCTTTTCCATCGGCAGGAACTCGCCGATCACGCCGGTCGACAGGACCAGCACTTGCGCCGAATCGACTCCGACGGCCGCGGCAGCGAGCTCGGCCATTTTGAGAGCGTCGCGGTCGCCGCGCTCGCCGGTGCAGGCGTTGGCGTTGCCCGAGTTGACCACCACCGCGCGCATGGCCGGGCTGGGGGTGCGCTTGCGATCGAGACCGACGGGCGCCGCGAACACCAGGTTCTGCGTGTATACGCCGGCCGCTGTCGCCAGACGATCGGACACGATCAGGCTGATATCCAGCTTCGACGTGTTTCGCTTGATACCGCTGTAAACGCCGGAAGCACGGAAGCCGCGAGGGAGCATAGGCGGAAATGCAGAATGCAGATTAAAGAATGCAGAATGGCAGTAACTTGCTCGATCGACCTGGCACGGGTTACCCCTTACTACTAGGGCAGGGCCGTGGTCTCGGGGAAGCCGTACATCAGGTTGAAGTTCTGCACGGCGGCGCCCGCGGCACCTTTGATCAGATTGTCGAGGCAACTGATCGTGATCACGCGGCCATCGACGACGCGCGCCGTGACATCGCAGAAGTTCGTGTGTGCCGAATCCTTGGTTCCGGGCAGATGATCGACGACGCGCACGAATGGTTCGTCCTGGTAGAACTGCCGCAGCGCATCGAGCACTTTTTGCTCGGTCACCGCGCCACGCGGTTGCAGGTACGCGGTCGAAAGAATGCCGCGATCCATTGGCACCAGGTGCGGCGTGAAGATCACGCGCACTTCGTGGCCGCCGGCGGTGCTCAGGATCTGGTTGATTTCCGGCGTGTGGCGATGTCGACCGACATTGTAGGCGCTCAGACTTTCGTTGCACTCGGGAAACAGCGTGGTCAGCTTGGCTGTGCGTCCTGCGCCCGAAACGCCGCTTTTGGAATCGATGATGATGCCGTCAGGCTCGACCAGGCCGAGTTTCAGCAGCGGCGCGATCGCGAGAATGGCCGACGACGGGTAGCAGCCGGGATTTGCGATCAGTCGGGCCGAAAGGATCTGCTCGCGAAACAGTTCGGGCAGGCCATACACGGCCATCGCCAGGCGCTCGGGGTCGGCGTGTTTTTGGTTGTACCAGTGCGCGTACGCTTCAGGATCTTTGAGACGATAGTCGGCGCTGAAATCGATCACGCGACGGTTGCCGCCGAGCAGATGCGGTACCAGGCCGGTTACCACACCGTGCGGCAAGCAACTAAAGATGCACTCGGCGCGCGCAGCGATCGTTTCGGGTGTCGGGTCTTCGAGTACCAGGTCGGTACGCCCGACCAACGACGGATGGACGCTCGCCAGCGGTGGATTCCCTTCCTGCCGACTGGTCGCCAGCGTGATTTCCACCTCGGGATGGCGCAGCAGGATCTTCAGCAACTCTAAGGCTGAATAGCCTGTGGCTCCGAGCACGGCAACGCGAACCATCGAACCTACTCTGGAACTGGTCTAGGCGGCGATGAATGCGCCGGCCAGGGACAGGCCACGCGGCGCGCAGTATAGCCGTTTGGTCAGACACGTGCCACGCCATGAAGGTTCGGCTTTGGCACGCCAACTGCAACAAGATGCTACTAGTTTACGATCAATCCACCCTTTGCGGGAGATGTGTCATGTTGTCCTGGGCTCTTACATTTCTGGTCATCGCGCTGATCGCGGGCGTGCTCGGTTTTACGGGCGTGTACGTTGCCGCCGCCGGGATTGCGAAGATCCTGTTCTTCGTATTCTTGGTGTTGTTCATCGTCAGCCTGCTTGCCGGTCGGACCACACGCGAGCCGCTGCCGTAACACGTTGCACCGAGCTCCTGTGCTTACGTCACCCCGGGAAAGGATTCGTCATGAAGGTCCACGGACTGGTGTTGGTTACGATTTTGGGGATGTCGGCCGGTTGTGGCCAATCGTCGACTACGACGCCTGCCACCTCCGCCGGCACCCGGCATACGACCATGAAGCCGGCGGTTGACGACACGACCAGCCCGGCCGCGGGCAATGCCGGCGCTCCGGTCGATGTGCGGATAGGCCCGAGCGCCAACCCCAGCAAGCCGTTGGTCGATGTCGAGCCACAAGGAGGCGTTCAGGTCAACGTTCCTCCTGGTGCGGCCGACCGTATTCGCGAGCGTCGCGCCGAGCGCGCCGCCGAGACCGAAGGCGTTCCGCCGGCAACTCCGTGAGCCACGCTGCCACGACCTGTACAATCACCCGCTATGAGTGACTCGGTCGGCGGTATTTCGCGGCGGTTACCGGTCGGTGCCGAAGTGCAGCCGGGCGGTGGCGTGCACTTTCGCGTCTGGGCGCCGCGACGCCGGCAGTTGCAGGTCGTCTTCGGTCCCGAGGAAGGGGGCGGCTCGGAGATCGCGCCGCTGCAACTGGCTGCCGAAGGCAACGGCTACTTCTCGGGTCTCTCGGCCGCGGCGACCATCGGCACTCGCTACCGTTTCCGACTCGACGACGAGCCGCTGCTGTACCCCGATCCCGCCTCGCGCTTGCAGCCCGAAGGGGTACACGGTCGGTCGGAAGTGGTTGACCCCGGGCGTTATCGTTGGCGCGATGCCGATTGGCAGGGCGTGAGCATCGCAGGCCAGGTGATCTACGAGCTGCACATTGGCACGTTTACCCCCGAGGGCACATGGGCGGCTGCGGCCGAAAAGCTGCATCGCCTGGTCGAGATTGGCATCACGGTGATTGAAGTCATGCCCGTGGCCGAATTTCATGGGCGCTTCGGCTGGGGTTACGACGGCGTCGATCTGTTCGCCCCCACACACTTGTACGGGACCCCCGACGCGTTCCGCGCATTTGTCGATCACGCTCACTCACTCGGCCTCGGTGTGATCCTCGACGTGGTCTACAACCATTTCGGTCCCATCGGCTGTTACGTGGCAGCATTCTCGAACGACTATTTCTCGACAAAGCACCATACCCCGTGGGGCCAGGCCATCAATTTCGATGGCGACAACTGCGCAGCGGTGCGCGAGTTCTTCGTCGGCAATGCAGGCTACTGGATCGACGAGTTTCACGTCGACGGCCTGCGGCTCGATGCGGTGCAGGCGATCGAAGACGACTCGCCCGACCACATTCTCGCGGCCATCACCCGCCGTGTGCGCGAAGCGGCGCGCGGTCGATCGACGATCGTCGTCGCCGAGAATGAATACCAACAAGCATGGCTGGCCGAGCCGGTCGAGTCAGGCGGCTACGGGCTCGACGGCATGTGGAACGACGATTTCCATCACACCGCCCGCGTGGCGATGACCGGGCACAACGAATACTACTACAACGACTACCACGGTACGCCGCAGGAAATGATCTCCGCCGTCACGCGCGGCTTTTTGTACCAGGGCCAGTGGAACGTACGGCAGCAGAAGCATCGTGGCAGTCCCGCCGGTCGGCTGCACGGCATGAACTTTGTGAACTTCCTGCAGAACCACGACCAGGTGGCGAACTCGGCCAGCGGGCTGCCAGCGCACTTTCTCACGTCACCCGGGCGGGCGCGAGCGATGACTGCCGTGCTCTTGCTCGCGCCAGGCACTCCGCTGTTGTTTCAAGGACAAGAGTTCGCTGCCAGCGCGCCGTTCCTGTTCTTTGCCGACTTTGAAGTCGAGATGGCCGAGCTCGTGCGCACCGGGCGGCAAGAAGGGCTGCGAGAATTCCGCAGCCTCACCGGGCCCGATAGCAAAACCATGCTCGCCGATCCGTGCGACATTGCGACCTTCGATCGTTGCAAACTCGATTGGTCGCAGCGCGACCGGCACGAGCACGCCATCGCCTTGCATACCGACCTGCTGCGCCTGCGCCGCGACGACACGGTCTTCGCCTCGCAGCGCGCCGACCGCATTGCCGGAGCGGTGCTTTCGTCGGAAGCGTATTTGTTGCGCTACTTCGGCGACGACGGCGACGACCGCTTGCTGCTGGTCAACATGGGGCGCGACCTGTCGTTTCGCCCGCCAGCCGCGCCGCTGCTGGCCGCCCCGCGCGGTCGAACGTGGCAACTGCTCTGGTCGAGCGAGAACCCGCGCTACG
>DASZPI010000754.1:0-1762 GCA_035550355.1 Pirellulales bacterium | reverse complement strand
GGTCAACGCGGCGGCCGTGCTCGACCGGCTCAGGGAACTGAGGGCGCGGCGAGTTCACGAATCATCGGCGTGGAGACTGACCGCTCTGGGAGTCGACGTGTTCCAAGCCACGGTCCGGTTTGTGGGCGCCGGGCAGCTCGGGCTGGTGTCGTCCGACAACTCGGCCAGCGAATGCCATTTCGAGCGCGCGGTCATTCTCGACAGCCCATCGCCGAGCGAGTTTCGATCCGAAGTGTTCGGCGACATCGCCGTGCGGCTGCCCGCTTGGTTGCTAGAGATGCCTCGGTTGCCGCGACGAGTTGCGATGCTCGGCGGAGGGCCGGACGAATGCGAGCTTGGGCAGGCACTACGACGGCTCGGCAGCGACGTGCACTTGCTCGTACCCGAACATTCCTTGCTCGCCGGCGAAGAGCCGTGGATTTCGAAAATCGTCGAGCGACAATTCGAACACGAAGAGATTCGTTTGCATTTAGGGGTGCGAGTTGTCCGCACCGACCGCACCGGCGACTCGAAAGGGCTGGTGGTCGAGCGCGGCAACGCGCGGCAAAAAATCCTCGTGGATGAGATTTTCGCCGCGAACCGTTGCGCGGTGTCCGATGCTTTGGATTTTGCCGCCGCTGGCATTCGAGTGTCGCCGGCCGGAATCGAAGTTGATCGGCATCTGCGCACAACCAACCGCAACGTCTTCGCCGCCGGGGCGACTTCCGGGATCGTGACTGATGCGGGGGACACGAACAACGGGCTGGCGGTCCTGGCCATCGAGAACGCGACGTCCGCGCGGATGCGCTTGCGCAGTATTCAGGATGTTCCGCGGCGAATTCACGTCGATCCGCAAATCGTCCATCTGGGCACGACGTTTTCAAACGCCGGCGACCGTCGTGCGCTGAACAGTATCCGCCTGCCCTTCGAGCGCCCGCCTTGCCCGCGATTGTGCGACGGCGTCGAGCCTGCGGCCCTGGCTTACCTTGACCACGGTCGCATGGTCGGCATGACATTGGTTGGTTTGCAGAGCGAAGATCTTAGAGTCGACGGGCCGCCGGCGGGGCTTAAGTCGATGCTGAGTCGGTCGCGGCGCAATGGTATGCTGAGCTTGCTGGGGTAGGCCTTTGGAACGATCGCATGATGCTCCGCCACGTATTGTTGCTTTGCTGCATCGGGCTGACTTGTTCGGCCGATGCTTCCCCGCCGCGAGCGCTAACGCACTACAAGGGGCGTGAAATCGCGCCAACCATGACTTGGCATGGCGCCGATTGGCTCGTGCGCAACAGCCGGCAGGATGAAGAGAACTGTGCAGCGATGTTCAAGGCGCTGCGCGTCGCGCCGGGCGACACGGTGTGCGACATGGGGTGCGGCAACGGCTTTTACACCGTGCCCCTTGCGCAGCGCGTCGGTCCCGAAGGGCGCGTGTACGCTGTCGATGTGCAGCCGGAAATGCTCACGCTGCTACGAGCCCGGTTGCGGCAAGAAAAAATCGGCAACGTCAAGCCGATCCTGGGCGATCTATGGGATCCCAAACTTCCGGACGGCAAGCTCGATCTGATCCTGCTCGTCGACGTGTACCACGAATTCTCGCACCCCGAGCAGATGCTGCGAGCGATGCGCAAAAGCCTCAAACCCACGGGGCGACTTGCGCTCGTCGAGTTCCGGTTGGAAGATCCGGAGGTGCCGATCAAATTGCTCCACAAGATGAGCAAGGAACAGATGCTCAACGAGCTGCTGCCCAACGGCTTCAAACTTGTCGAGCAGTACGACAAGCTTCCCT
>DASZPI010000753.1:0-5802 GCA_035550355.1 Pirellulales bacterium | reverse complement strand
CGGTCTGCGCACTTGGACGCAGCACGACGGCGTGTTCGAGCTCGAGGCGTCGTTTGTCGCCGTGCGCGACGGCGAGGTGCAACTGCGTAAACGAGACGGGCGATTAGTGACCATCGTAGTAGACGAATTGTCTCACGACGACCAACACTGGATTGAACACCGCCAGGCCGAAATTCGTCGGATGAACGAACAACTCTCCGAGCCGACCCTCGTGGCGTTGGCCCCCTCGTCGCCGCCCGATGCCGAGCTGGCCGAGATCGTTGCGGCTTTCGAGCCGTTCGCCAAGCTCAAGGCCATCAACTACCGCTGGGATGACCGCTGGTTCTATGTCGAATCGAACGGCATTCCGGCGCACCCCATGATGGTCGGAATCACCGCGTGGCAGCAGCAGGTGCCGTTGCCGCAAAAGTATTTTGGCGCGAACGCCTGGCAGATTCCGCTGCACCCGCGGCCAGCCGCCGAGCCTGCGAGCGCTAAGAATCGCTTCCTCCGCGGAGCGATTGCCGTGGCCGTGAATGGCATTCCGATTTTCAATCCGCTCAACAACCGCGGCGACGACGCGTACCTGTTCGGCGAGCTCGACGAGTACGGCGGCCACTGCGGACGGGCCGACGATTACCACTACCATCTCGCGCCGGTGCATCTCGAAAAGCAGATCGGCAAAGGGAAGATCATTGGCTACGCCCTCGATGGTTATCCGATTTACGGCTACACCGAGCCCGACGGCTCGCAGGTCACCGGGCTCGATTGGCTCAATGGCCACAAGGATGCCGCCGGGCATTATCACTACCACGCCACCAAGACCTATCCATATCTCAACGGCGGGTTTTATGGCGAAGTGACCGAGATCGAAGGCCAGGTCGATCCGCAGCCACGTGCCGAAGGCGTGCGCGAAGCGCTGCCGCCGTTGCGCGGCGCGAAGATTGTCGGCTTCACCTCGCCGAAGCCGAACAGTTACTTGCTCACGTACGACATTTCAGGTCGCAAAGGGAGGGTGGCTTACACGCTGAATGCCGATGGCTCGGTGGCATTCACGTTCAGCGACCCCAATGGCAGGAGTACGAGCTACACGTATCAGCCACGCCGTCGCGGTCCCGGCGGCGGCGGTCGCGGCGGTCCGCAGGGGGGCAAGCCGCCTCCGCCGCGTCCGGGCGACGAACCACCTCCACGCAACGACGCTCCGCGTGCGGCCACCGCGGCCGGGGGCGGCAGCGACGTGCCCCAACTCGCCGTCAGCAGTCCGGCCATCGGCGCCGACGGAATGCTGCCCGTCGAGTTCACCTGCGACGGCGCGGGGGTTTCGCCGCCGGTCGCGTGGAGCGGCGCTCCCCAGGGAACCAAGAGCTTCGCGCTGAACCTATGGCACACCGCGCCCGACCAGGTGAAGTCGTATTGGGTGGTGTACAACATCCCGGCCCACGTCGCGCAGGTACCGAAGAACGCGCGGTCGATCGGCCTGTTGGGCGCCAACGGCAAGCGTCGGCTCGAGTACGACCCGATGTGCTCGAAGGGCCCCGGCGTGAAGGAATATCACATCACGGTGTATGCGCTCTCGGCCGAGCTGCCCCTGACGCCGCAGGAAGCCAACCGCGAAGCGCTACTCGCGGCGATCAAAGACATCACGCTTGCCGAGGGTACCTTCACGTATAAGTACGAAAGGACGAAGTAGCCATGCGGCGATGCGTGTTTGCTTTGCTGGCGGTACTAGGTTGCTTGTCGCACGAGCTCGCCGCGGCCAACTCGCGGCCGCCGAACATCGTCCTCATCTTGATGGACGACATGGGTTGGCGCGACGTGGGATTCATGGGCAACGATTTCGTCGAGACACCAAACATCGATCGCCTTGCGCGGCGGGGCATGATCTTTAGCCAAGCCTATGCCAGCGCGCCGAACTGCGCGCCCACCCGGGCCTGCCTGATGTCAGGGCAGTACACGCCGCGGCACGGCATTTATACGGTGGTCGATCCACGGCAGCCTCCCGGCTCGCCATGGCATAAGCTGCTGGCTGCCGACAGCAAATCGGAGCTCGCGACCGAGACGGTGACGATTGCCGAGGCGCTGAAAAGCGGCGGCTATGCCACGGCGTTCTTCGGCATGTGGAATCTCGGACGTGGCCGCACCGGCCCCGTGACCCCCGGCGGGCAAGGTTTCGACACGGTGGTCTTTCCCGAGAATCTGGGCTTCGACAAGGACGCCTACTTCGATCGCACGGGCGCCAACTATTTGAGCGATCGCTTGACCGACGAAGTGCTGAGGTTCATCGAAACGAATCGCAGTCGTCCATTCTTTGCGTACTATCCCGACCACGCGGTGCATGCTCCATTCGAGCCGAAGCCCGACTTGCTCAAGAAGTACCAGGCCAAGTTGGCGCACCGCCAGGATTCGCGCGACGATCCAGCGTACGCCGCCACGATCGAAGCGGTTGACCAGAACGTCGGTCGGATTGTCGCGACGCTCGAACGCTTGAAGTTGCTCGACAACACGCTGGTGATCTTCACCTCCGACAACGGCGGCACCCAGCAGTACACCGCGCCGCTCAAGGGGAGCAAAGGACAACTGTACGAAGGGGGCATCCGCGTGCCGTTGGCGATTGCCGGTCCGGGGGTGAAAAAAACCTCGGGCCGATGCGATATCCCGGTTTCGAGCATCGACCTGTATCCGACGCTGCTCGAGCTGGCGGGCATCAAGCCGCCGTCGGGGCAACTTCTCGACGGCGTCAGCATGGTGCCGGCCCTGCGCGGAGCCGCGGCCCTCTCGCGAGCGCGGTTGTTCTGGCATTTTCCCTGCTACGTGGGCAAAGCGACGCCGGCAAGCGCGGTCCGCGAGGGGGACTTCAAGCTGATCGAGTTCTTCGAAGACGGCGGGCACCACGAGCTCTACAACCTGCGCACCGATCCGAACGAAGAACACGATCTCGCACGTTCGCTGCCCGATCGGGCGGCCGCGCTGTACCGCACCTTGCAGGGCTGGCAGGTCGAAACCGGCGCCGCGATCCCGCGCCAGGCAAACCCGAAGTACGATGCAGCGGTCAAGCGCCCGCGCGGCAATCAGGGCGGACGGCGGCGCTAATCAGTCGGTAAGCTCGCGAATCACCCGACACGGATTGCCGGCGGCAAACACGTCGGCGGGCACGTCGCGGGTCACCACGCTGCCGGCGCCAATCACCGCGCGAGCGCCGATCGTCACCCCCGGGCAAACGATCGCGCCGCCGCCGACCCACACGTCGCTGCCGATCGTGATCGGCTTGCCGTATTCCTGCTGTCGGCGCAGCGCCGCGTTCATTGGGTGCAGCGGCGTTAACAACTGCACGCCGGGACCAAATTGCGAACAGGCGCCGACCTCGATCCGGCACACGTCCAACAGCACGCAGTTGAAGTTGAAGAACACACGCTCGCCCAGAAAAATATTCGCGCCGTAATCACAGTACAGCGGCGGCTGAATCCACGCGGTCGCACCGCCGGCTCCAAGAAGCTGTTCGAGCAACTTGCGCCGCATGTCCTGCTGCTCGTCGCGGCTGTTGTTCAACATCTGACACAGGTCGCGCGCCCGGCGACGTGCCTCGGCCAGCTCGGCATCGAGCGGGTCGTACAACTCGCCGGCCAGCATCTTTTCGCGTTCGCTGGGCATGATCACACCGGCATGGCACGGAGCACGCCGTCGACCGTATCGCCGGCGATCGCTTGGGCAAACCGTCCGTAGTGGCTGCCGGCGGCGGGCAGTTCCACGGTCGCGTAACGGCACGCCGTGCCCAGAACATGGCCGGGGCGCTCGGCCCGCGACGGCTCGACGAGCACCTGCAGCCGGCTGCCGCGCAGCGAACGGTAATAGACGTCGCGCAGGTGCTGCTCCAGTTCAGCCAGCCGTTCGCGCCGCTCTTGGATCACCGGCGGCGGCACTTGGCCGGGCATCTCGGCCGCCGGCGTGCCGCGACGGGCACTGAATGGAAAAATGTGGATCTTCGAGAACCCCACCTCGCGGCACACGGCAAGCGTCTCGGCGAACTCGGCCTCGGTCTCGCCTGGAAAGCCGACGATCACGTCGGTCGTGAACGCGGGTCGATCGAGCGCCAGAGTTGTCAGGCGGCAACGATCGATGAATCGCCGCGCCCCCCAACGCCGCCGCATGCGGCGCAGCACGGCGTCGGAGCCGCTTTGCATCGAGACATGCAGGTGCGGACACACACGCTCGGGGTGCGCAGCCATCACCGCAACAAGCTCGCGCGTGACCTCGGTGGCCTCGATGCTCGACAGGCGAATGCGGAACTCGCCGGGTAGTTGCGCCAGGCGATCGACCAGGTTCGCCAGCCGCAGCCAGGCGTGCTTCGGCCGGCCGCGATTGACCTCGACTCCATAATGCCCCAGGTGAATACCGGTGAGCACCAGCTCGCGATAGCCGTTGTCGATCAGCCGCCGCGCTTCATCGACAATATGCTCGACGGGGCGGCTGACCACGTTCGGGCGCACCGACGGGATGATGCAGAAGCTGCACCGGAGCAGGCAGCCGTCCTGCACCTTGAGGTACGCACGTCGCCGGTGGCGGAACTCCGCAATGCCGGTCGGCAGATCGACGACCCCAAACCGCCCCAACAGATCGGGCAGCTCGCGCTTGTCGGTCACCACCTCGGCTACGCCTGGTAACGCGGCAACCTCATCGGGTGCGCGCGTCGCATAACATCCCATCACCACCAGCCGCGCGTCGGGGTTACGAGCGGCAAGCTGCCGGATGGTTTGCCGGCTTTTCGCATCTCCCTCGGCTGTTACCGTGCAGGTGTTCACAATGCACAGGTCGGCCGGTTCGCCGTCGGCGGCATCGCGATAGCCGATGCCCACGAGCGCCTGGCGAACGAATTCGCTCTCGTACTGGTTGACCTTGCAACCCAGGGTCACCGTCCGCAGCGATGCCGACGTCGTTGATTCCGAGTTTCGCATGCTGCGTTCGACACTCACTCGACCGGTTCGATCGACGCCTTCATCGAGCCCTTGCACGACGCGATCGCCGCGTCCTTGCCGTAGGCGTGAATCTGGTCGCGCTTCAGCTCGGCATGCTCTTTCGTGGTCGTGAGCACGATCGCCCGGCCTTGCGTGTCGACTGTCTTGGCCAGCTCGAAGCCCTTTTCCAGGGGGTGGCCGAACAGCGATTGCAGCATCGTCATCACGTAGCCGTACGAGTGGTCGTCGTCGTTCCACAGCACCACGTTGTACGGCGGCTGACGCTTTGGCTTGTTCTTCCGGCGCGTCGCGCGCTTCTGCGCGGGTTCGTCGGCGACTTGCTCGACAACCTCGGGCTCGGCGGTGGCAGCAGCGGCTTCGGGCAAGCTCGTCTCCTTGTCGACGCGTTTTTGGTCATTGGCCCCTGAGCGCTCGACTCATTATATTGTACCCCGCACCGACGTGAACCATTGAGCCATGACCATCGCCGGGCCGTTTCCTTACGGGCGCGGCTCGTTTATTCCCGCATCGCCCATGCCGTTGTTCGAAAAATACCTGCAAGATTCGGCCGAGCTGTTCGAGGCCGAATTGTGCGAGCTGTTGCGGATTCCCAGCGTGAGCGCCGACAGCACGCACCGCGACGATGTGCGCCGGGCCGGCACTTGGGTGGCTGACCAGTTCCGTGCGCTGGGGTTCACCACCGAAGTGTTCGAGACCGCCGGGCACCCGATCGTGTATGCCGAAGCGCTCGCAGCGCGCGGCGCGCCGACCGTGCTGGTGTACGGCCATTACGACGTGCAGCCTCCCGATCCGTTGGACCTGTGGATCTCGCCCCCCTTTGAGCCGACCCGCCGTGACGGCAACCTGTACGCCC
>DASZPI010000752.1:0-3520 GCA_035550355.1 Pirellulales bacterium | reverse complement strand
CGCCCAGCAGCGGAACATCGACCTGGCCGTCGTCCGCGCCTTGGCCAATCACGACGTGATCCTTCGCCCACACCAGGTAACCGCCCACGCCGTCGATCCAGAGCCGGAAGGGATGCGTGGTCAATGGTGAATGGTCAGTGGTTAGCATCGGCAACAGGCCTCATTCACCTACTCACCCACGCACGCATTCACCTGCTCACTCATTCACAACGACATTATCAGCACCCGACGGATGTTGACCGCCGAAGTACTCGGTCACTTCGTCGACGATATTCTCGCGCGCCGCAGCCTCGAGGGGAATCTGGTCGTGCAACTGCGTCTCGGTGTTCAACATGCGTTCGGCAACGTCGAGCCGGGTGCGCAGATCGCTGACCAATTCCTTGGCGCGGCTGAGTTGGCTGTCGTCGAAGTTGTACGAGCTGGTTGCCTGGGCGGCCTCGACCATTTTCAGCCGGGCGTCGAGATTTTCGGTCTCGACTTCGAGCTGGCGCTTGACGGCGAGCATGTTCTCGAGCTTCGCCCGGGCGGCGTCGAGGCTGCGCGTCCGCGCCTCGTGCATTTGCTTTAAGCTGGCCAGGGTCGCTTCGCTGGTTTTGTAGCGCTCGAAGCGGTTGGTCAGGTCGGTTTTCACCTGGTCGAGGCTGTAGCTGCGCCCCGCGTAGCGGAATGTGTCCTTCCCGGTGGCGGCGTCGGCCCGCAGGCGCTCGATGTCGTCGCGGTCGCGGCCCAGCTTGGTGTCGCCCTCGTCAATCTGCTTGGCCAGGCGCTGGGCTTCGACCTCTTCCTTGGCGATGAGGTGCATGTTCGTGCGGATTTCGGGGAGCAGGTTTTTCAGCATGCCGCGCGCTCGTTCGATCTCGAATTCGATCGGCACGGCGTCTTTCACCGCGTCGCGGACCCATCCCAGCGAGGTGCCGACATAACTGGCGGCGCTGCGGCCGAAAAAGAACAGCCCCAAAAACGTGACGGCAGCTGCCGAAACCAATGCTTTGCGGATCATGATACGAACCCTTCCGAAAGGTGATGACTGCAAGTCGGCCGAACGGCGCTAGCTCGGCGCTCGGAAGGTAATTCGCTGGCGACTGCGAATTATTGGATCGCGCTGTCAGGAAAAGCGGATGTGAGGATAGGACGGGATCGGGGAATAGGAAAACGACAATCGTTTGCCGCATCCCATATCGCGTGGTGCTCTCTTGGCGCCGTTTTCTCCTTAGAACGTCTTCGTCAGCGTGCCGCCGTCGACGACCAGCACGCTGCCGGTGATGTAGCTGCCGGCGTCGCTGGCCAGCAGCAGGGCGGGGCCCACCAGTTCGCTCGGCTCGCCCCAGCGACCCAGGGCGGTGCGGCTGGCAAATACTTCTTTCTCGTCGGCGCTGAGCATCCCGCGGGTCAGGTCGGTCAGAAACGGCCCCGGGGCAATGCAGTTGACCGTGACGTTGTACGGCCCCAGGTCTTGGCAGCTTGCGCGGCACATGCCGATGAGCGCCGCCTTGGTCGCTGAGTACGAGTTGCGCCCCTCCTTGCTGGCCAACGCCATGATCGACGAGATGTGAATGATCCGTCCCCAGCGGCGTTGCTTCATGCCCGGGGCCAATGCCCTGGTCAGGGCCATCACGCTCGTCAGGTTCAGCTCGAGTAGCCGATCCCACGCCTCGTCGTCGATCTGGTCGATCGGCTGCGGGTTGTTGGTGCCGGCGTTGTTGATCAGGATATCGACCGCCCCGGTGACGGCCATCGCCCGTGCCGCCAGCTCGCGCACCTGGTGGCGATCGAGCATGTCGGCCACGATCCATTCGACCCGGCCGCGGGCCGTTTCGGCAATCGTTCGCGCCGCGGCACGCAGTTCTTCCTCGCTGCGGCTGCTGATGATCACCGTCGCACCGGCCTCGGCCAGTCCGCGGGCCATTGCCAGCCCCAAGCCTTTGCTGCCACCGGTGATCAGTGCCGTTCGTCCGGCGAGATCGAAGATTTTCGGGATCATGGTTCTTGGCGCAAGTTGCCGCTCGTCGGGACCTATTGAGCTGCCAGCATAGCAGTGCATCGCGGCCGATCAATCGTCCCGCGCTTTCCGCGACCCTGCCAATCCCGGTACATCAATTGCAAACACGAGCGGCAAAACCTTGCGTCTGACCGCTTGAAACCCACCGTTCGGGTGTGCATGCTAGCGCTGGCTCGAATACTCGGTGCAACCGGAAGGTGCGGCGTCGATCGCCAGCAAACCGTCATCTAGGAGGAGATAACTAATGAGACGATTCACTGCCCTTGGTTTGTCATGGGTGATCTTGTGTACCGCCGTGGCGCCGGCCAGCGCGTTCTACGGTTTCTATGGGCCGATGCCGGGCTGCATGCCCCCGTGCGTCCCGTGTGCGCCGTGCGTGCAATATCAGACCGTACAGCGGCAGATCACGGTGCCTGTGTACGGCGTCGAGACCCGCCGGGTTTCGCAAGTGGTGTGCAAGCCCGAGTTCCGCACGAGCACCTACGCGGCAACGGCGATGGTGCCGGTGCAAAAGCCGGTCACGCGCCAGGTGTGTGTGATGGTGCCGCAAACGCAAACCCGCACCGTCACGCTGAACACCTGCCAGGTAACGATGCGCAAGGAAACGCGGAGCTGCCAGGTGATGATCCCCGACCAAAAGATGGTGCAAGGCACGCGCACGGTGTGCAAGTTGGTGCCGGTCGTCGAGACGCGCACCGTATGCCGGGATCAAGGCTCGTGGCAAACCGTCGAGCGCCAGGTGCCGAGCTGCTGCGGCGGCCCCTGCCAGACCATCGCCTGCCGCGTGTGGGTGCCGAACATGGTGCAAACCCAGGTGCAAGTCACCTGCCAGAAGCCGCAGATGGTTGAGGAGCCGTATCAGTACGTGGTCACCACCTGCAAGCCGGTGATGAAGACCTACGAAGTCGACGTGCCGCAGGTCACCATGGTGCCGCAGACCAAGCAGGTCTCGTGCACCGTGATGGTACCGACGATGCAGACCCAGACGGTGATGTGCACCGAGCTGCAATGCAAGCCGGTCGTGCGTACCTGCACCTATATGGTGCCGGTCACCAAGACCGTCGAGCGCGACGTGCAGGTGGCCGTCTGCCGCATGGTCACCAAGACCATCACCTGCAAGGTGCCGGTGGCGTGTGCCCCGTGCGGCCCCTGCGAACCGATGGGCCCGTAACTTAGCTGCCGCAATTCGATTCAATCGCGAGCCTGGTTCGGTGGTTTCGACCGCTGAGCCAGGCTCGTTTCGGTTACGGGTCGTTGATTTTCGGCCCGAACGCGGCGTCGTGCTTGATCGCTGGCCCGGGTGCCGACTAGGATCAATCGCAATCGACGCAATCGCCCGTGGAGCCGCACGCATGTTGTATCGCAAGTTCGGCGCGAGCCTGGTCCTCGCGGCCTGTTGTTTGTTTGCCGTAGCGGCCGTTCGTGCCGCGGCGCCCAGTAGCAAGAACGCGCCGGCGTACCAATCGCCGTACTCGGTGCAGTTCACCGTGCCGCTGAATGAATTGGTCGCCGATTTGAAAG
>DASZPI010000751.1:0-5651 GCA_035550355.1 Pirellulales bacterium | reverse complement strand
CGGCCCCCTGCCTGACCCCGTTTGGCCGACGACTCGGCGGCGTGAAGACGACTCGCCGCATGGACCCCTGCACGATGGTCAACCTCCAGCTCGAAGGGCTCGGAAAGCTGCTGATCAGCGAGAATCTGCGCGATATTCTCTGGACGCTCGAGTACACCGCGCGGCACGAGCGGGTCGATCCCGACCGGATCGGCTGCGTGGGGTTGTCGCTGGGCGGACGGATGACCACGCTCGCCGCCGCGGTCGAGCCGCGCATCAAGGTCGCCGTGATCGCCGGTGCGTTGAACCTGTTGCAAGAACGAGCGATGCTCGGCGGCGCCGGCTGCCAGGTGATCCCCGGGCTACTGGCATACGGCGACATTCCCGAGATTGCCGGGCTGATCGCTCCGCGGCGCGTGTTGTGGCAGGTCGGAGCGGACGACCGACTCATGCCTGCCGAGTGGGTTGCCAAAGCGCTCGCCCGGCTCGAGCCGATCTACGCGGCCTACGGCGCGCGCGACCAGGTCGGCGTCGACCGTTTTGCAGGCGGCCACGAGTGGCACGAGTCGGGCGCTAAGCCAGTGCTCGATGCGGAATTGAACCCCGATCAATGACGGTACTGTATCCATAAGGAGCTTCGATGCGACGCTACTTGCAATTTGCTCTCGCCTGTACGCTCGGTCTTACGTTTGGCAGCGCGGCGATCGTTGGCGCCGCCCGGGCCGCCGAGAAGGCGAACAAGCCGGTGCTGGCCGACGACCTTTCCTCCCCATCGCCCGAATGGAAGGTGAGCAAAGGCGAATGGAAAGTGGTCGATGGCGCGTGGCAAGGTAGCGAACTGGCCGACGACAAGCATGCCGCGGTGGCGCGCCGGGCGATTGATTTCAAAGATGCGGTGCTCGATTTCGATTTCAAGCTCGACGGCGCGAAGATGCTGTCGATTTCGATCAACGATGCCAAGGGGCACATTTGCCGACTGCAGGTGCTGCCGACCGCGATGATCGTGCGCAAGGACGATCACGACAAGGACAAGGGACCTGACAAAGCCGTCTTGCTGGCCAACAAGCCCGTCAGCCTGCAACCGGGCCAATGGTACCACGCCAGCATCGAGTTTCGTGGGCCCGAGATGACCTGCGAGCTCAGCGGCGACAAGCTCGATCCGGTGCGCGGCGGCGGCAGCGATCCGTTGATCGCGGAAACCAAGTCGAGCATTGGTCTGGTCGTGCTGGGCCAGAGCGCCTCGTTCCGCAACGTGCGTCTCGCCGCACCTGCCCCATAGCGCTGCTTTCGAGAGTGACCATGTCTCTGCCGATTCGTCATCTGCATCATGTCTCGCTGCGCACCACGCGGCTGGACGAAAGTCGCGCGTTCTATCGCGATCTGCTCGGCTTTCAAGAAATCCCGCGCGTGAAGTTCGACTTCGACGGCGCGTGGCTGTTCGCGTACGGCCTGCAGATTCACCTGATCGTCGATCCGGCAAAGCCGGCCAGCGACGGCAAGATCCAATCACGGCATGAGCACGTCGCGTTCGAGGTCGATGACACCGCGCCGGTCGAAGCGGCGCTGCGCACTGCGGGGGTCGCGTTCAAAGTGAATATCCAAGCCTCGAGCAACGTGCGGCAGGTGTTCTGTCTCGATCCCGATGGGCACTGCATCGAGTTCGGCGCCTACGGGCCGACCAAGACCAGCGGAAGCTGGTAACCGCCCCGGTGCACGAAAAGGCCCAGCATCGCTAAGCGACGCCGGGCCTTTCGTCGTTCGTTGAGATCACCGCGAGATTACGAGCCGCCGAGCAGCCCGCCCACCGCGGCGCCGATGTTCGCGCCCTGGCCGCCGCCAATGCTCGCGCCCAGGTTCGCGCCGACGTTCGCTCCCGCGTTGCCATAGCCATACGCGCCGTAGCCACCGTAGCCGTTGTACCCATAGCCGCCGTACCCTGGGTAGCCGTAGCCGCGGTATCCTGACCAGTAATTGCCGGCATACGGGCGGTTGTAGTAATTGTTTCCGTAGTACCCGCTGTTCCAACCGCCGTTGTACGGATGATAGTTGTACGAGTAGGCGGGGCTTGCCCAGCCGCCGCCATGTCTCCACTGCGCGCTCGCGCTGCCGGCCAAAGCAAGCACCGCCACGGCAGCCAAAATGAACCGACGCATGACAGTCTCCTCCGATTTTGATGTGCGAGTTTTCGAATCGTTGCTGACCACTCGCTAGATTCGCACATCGCGTGCCAGTGCCGTTTTCGCAAAAACGACCGAGAATTGGCGCGTTTTGCACTCGAGCCGCCGGCCAAGCCCCGGTCAACGAGCGACCAGCCGACCGTCGTGCCGCCGTCGATGGCGGAGGGAATTGCCTACCGCTTGGCGTGATAGTCGACGACGATCACATCGTCGAGCACCGGCCGCACGATCTTGACGAAGTCCTGATGTGCCGGATGGGGCAGATATTCGTCGCGTCCCTTTTCATCGCGAAACGTTACGAAGAAGCAGTGCGTAAAGCCCTTCGACTTCATCTCGGGGCTCACATCGGTGCCCCATTCGAAGTCGGCGATCTGCGAAATCTTACTCGGCAGCGCCGCGAACGCTTGCTCGACCTTCGCCAAGTCGTCGGCCGAGGTACCTTCCTTGAATTTGAACAGCACCACGTGCCGCAGCGGCGCGGACGATGACGAAGTTTCAGCGGCCACGACCATTCCCACGACCACAACCACCGCCAGCGCGAGCAATCCGAACGTTCGCATCGTATTCCCCCATGAGTTTAGCCGCGACGCGCAGCGAGCGCTCCCGGCGAGCGATAATCTTTGGCGACCCGATCGATCGCCTCGCACATCGCGCGGCGATCGACTTCGTGCACGTCGATCGGCCGACCAACGCGCTCGAGCATCGTCAACGTCAGCCGTCCACCCAGGTGTTGGCGGAACTCTTCGAGCCCGGCAAACAAGGTTTCGGCATCGGCCAAGGCCGGCGTGGTCAGCGTGAAGTCCAGTCGCGCCAGGCAATCGAGCACGCGGCGAGCGTCGCTTTCGGGCAGGCCATGCACCAGCGACGAGTACACCGTGTCGATGGCGACGCCGATCGCCACCGCCTCGCCGTGCCGCAGGGCAAAGTCGGTCATCACCTCCAGTTTGTGGGCCGACCAATGGCCAAAGTCCAGCGGCCGCGCCTCAAGCGCCTCGAACGGGTCGCCGCCGCGCGTGATATGATCAAGATGCAGCTTGGCGCTGGCGCGAATCATCGGCTGCGCGGCGCTCATGTCGCGGCGGGCGATCGCGCCGGCTTGCCGGCACAGCTCGTCGAACATGGCCGGGTCTTTGAGCAGCGCCACCTTCACTGCCTCGGCGAAGCCGCAGCGGAAATCACGATTGCTCAGCGTTTCCAACAGCGCGGCATCGTTGATCACCGCCCACGGGACGGCGAACGTGCCGACCCAGTTCTTTTTGCCGAACAGGTTCACGCTGTTTTTCACGCCAATGCCCGAGTCGGCCTGGGCGAGCGTCGTGGTGGGCAGCCGCACCAGGCGAATGCCGCGATGAGCGATCGCCGCGGCGAAACCAACCGCGTCGAGCACGGCGCCGCCGCCAATGACCACAATGTAGCTGCGACGGTCGAGATCGGCGGCGTGGAACACCTTGAGCATCCGCTCGAGGATGTGGATGTCGTTCTTCACCGCCTCGCCGCCGGGAATCATCTGCGGCCGACCGGTCGAGCTGAGCCGATCGGCATGGTTGCGCAAAAAGGCGTAGATTTGCTGCTGCAAATCGGGGCGTGCCGCGGCCACGTGCTCGTCGAGCCAGAACTGCACGCGGGCCGGTGCTGCCCCCGAAGGTTCGAGCAGATCGGCGAGCACCGCCTGGTCGCCGCCGAACACGTCGCGCGTGAACCGCAGGCGATGGGTCGTTGGAACCGAAAACGGAACGTCGAACGACGAACAGTCGAAATCAGCCATGACTCGCAAAGAAACCGGAATTCGTGGCGGGAAGTGCAACGGGCGGGGGGGATGACAGCTCGTCCATTTTAGGCGCCCACGTCGAGGAAAACCATCCAAAACCCCTCGACGCCGCAGGCCCATGACCCGCACCGGCCCGGTTGCTTGCCGGTGCGACGCCCCCTTCCGCCGCAAGCGGCCGTCGCGGTATACTGGTCGGCTCGTTTCGTCGATCCCCAGGACAACGGTTTGAGATTCGATCTATGGCTCGCCAGTGCGAAATCTGTGGCAAGGGACCGGTCATCGGCAACCAAGTGACCACGCGCGGCAAGGCAAAGTACTTGGGGGGCGTCGGCACGAAGGTCACCGGCATCAACAAGCGGCAGTTCAAGCCGAACTTGCAGCGTGTGCGGATCACCAGCGGCGGCACCAACAAGACCGTGCTTGCGTGCACGCAGTGCATTCGCTCGGGCGCGGTGGTTAAGCGAGTACGTGCCACGCCGTTCCGCCTGCCTAGCGACGCCGCCGCGGTCAAGGCCAAGGCCAAGAAGTAAATCGCGCGCCGAGTCTGCGATGTCTTTGTCACGTGCCGAGGTCGAGAAGGTCGCCCTATTGGCCCGGCTCGAACTCGCGCCCGACGAGCTCGACGCGATGACACGCCAGTTGCAGGCGATCGTCGGCTACGTCGAGCAGCTCAGCGAACTCGACACCGCAGGGATCGAACCGATGGCGCATCCGCACGATTTCACCAACGTGTTCCGCGCAGACCGGGTCGAGCCCAGTTACGACCGCCAGCAGATGTTGGCCAACGCGCCGAACACCGACGGTCAAACGTACCTGGTGCCTGCCGTCCTGGGCTGACGAAAAGCGGAAGACCAACGCGGAAAGCGGCAGCCATGATTCCGACCACCGCAGCAGTTCCGCTTTCGGCTGTCCGCTTTCCGCTTTAATCATGTCGTTAACCGACCTCACCGCCGCAGAGTTGCTTGCCACGCTCTCGGCCGGCCGCGCCACGAGCGTCGAGGTGACGCAAGCATTCGTCGATCGCATCAAGCGGCTCGATACCGCAGTCGGCGCGTTCTTGCGCGTCGATGCGGCGGCAGCGCTCGAGCAGGCGGCCGCGATCGATGCTCGCCGCAAGCGTCGCGAGCCGCTGGGACCGCTGGCCGGCGTACCGGTGGCGGTCAAAGACCTGGTGTGTGCTAAGGGCGAGCTGACGACGTGCGCGTCGCGCATGCTGGCCAACTTCCGCTCGCCGTTCGACGCCACGGTGATCGAGCGCCTCCGCGCGGCCGACGCCGTGCTGCTGGGCCGCACGAACATGGACGAGTTCGCCATGGGTGGCTCGACCGAGAACTCGGCCTTCCAACCGACGCGCAACCCCTGGGACCTGCGCTGCGCCCCCGGAGGCAGCAGTGGCGGCGCGGCCGCGTGCGTGGCGGCGGCGATGGTCCCGCTGTCGATCGGCAGCGACACCGGCGGCTCGATCCGCCAACCGGCGGCGCTGTGCGGCATCACGGGTCTCAAGCCGACCTACGGTCGCGTGAGCCGCTGGGGACTCGTCGCGTTCGCCAGCAGTCTCGACCAGATCGGCCCCTTGGCGTGGACCGCCGAGGACGCGGCGTTGCTGCTCGGCGCCATCGCCGGACACGACGCGCGCGACTCCACCTCGGTCGACACCGAATCGCCCGACTACACCGCCGCGCTGGGCGAGCCATTGAAGGGGCTGCGGCTGGGCATTGCGCGCGAGC
>DASZPI010000750.1:0-2247 GCA_035550355.1 Pirellulales bacterium | reverse complement strand
ATCGTCTGCCAGGATGACATTGCGCGTGTGAACCTTGAAAATCGCCAGGCGGCCGGTCAAATTCGGCCGATCGACCGTAATGTGGCGGTCGAAGCGGCCGGGACGCAGCAGGGCCGGATCGAGCACATCGGGACGGTTCGTTGCCGCCAGCACAATGACCGACTCGCTGGGGGTGAAGCCGTCCATCTCGCTAAGGATTTGGTTGAGCGTCTGCTCGCGTTCGTCGTGTCCACCCCCCAGGCCCGCGCCGCGCACGCGGCCGACGGCGTCGATCTCGTCGATGAACAGGATGCAAGGCGCGGCTTCCTTGGCGGTTTTGAACATGTCGCGGACGCGGCTGGCGCCAACGCCCACGAACATCTGGATAAATTCGCTGCCGCTGATCGAAAAGAACGGCACGCCGGCTTCACCCGCGACCGCTTTGGCCAGCAATGTCTTGCCAGTGCCCGGCGGACCCATGAGCAGCACGCCTTTGGGAATCCGACCGCCGAGGCGCTGAAACTTCTTCGGGTTCTTCAAAAAGTCCACCACTTCTTGCAGGTCGTCTTTCACACCTTCCAGGCCGGCCACGTCGGCGAACGTGATCCGCTTGCTACCGTCCTCGTAGCGCTTCGCAGGGCTCTTGCTGAAGCCCGACAAAATGCCTCCACCCATGAACTGATCGCGCGCTCGGCGAAACATGAACCACATGCCGAAGAACAGCAGTCCGGTGATCAGCAGGTACGACATCACCATCGCCGTCGCGCCGTCGCTGGTCGGCTCGGCCTGATAGTTAGGCCCTAGCTTGTCGCGCAGCATGCGATCGACATCTTGCCCGGCCAGCGGGCTGAGATTGACGACGAAATCTTGATGCAGCGGCTCGCTCGAGGCTCCGAGCTCTTTGTCGGTCTTGCCGGTCGGCAGCGTCGGAATCTGCTTGAACCGCCCCTGCACCTTGAGCCCCGAGATCTCGGCGGCAGCCACGTTGCCGCGTTCCAGTTCTTGCAAAAAGAAGCCGTAGCTGACCGTCGAACGAGCCGACCAGTCGCTTGCCCAGAAGGTGAGCGAGACGAGCAGCAGCATCAGCAAAAGAATCAGCACCGGAGTGTTGGAAGGACGCGGCCAAGGCGACTGCGTCTTCTTGGGCTCGGAAGGGGCTCCGGCAGGTTCGTTTTCCATCGAAAGAAATCCTCAAACGGTTGGCTGGGCAAGCCCGGCGCCGAGCGCTGGTGCATTACGGTTAGCCATCGATTCATCAGCTTTATTGTAGCTCTCGGCAATCGACCGCCCCGCCGCCGCAGGCTGTGCCCATGCCGCGGGTTTTACCGGCCGAAAATGCCACTCCGCGACCACCAGCCCTCGGAAATCGTACCTGGCGTCGCGAAGCGTTACCGAACCTTCGGCACTTAAATCCGTGACCTGGCTCTATTGACGGTCGCCGGCCGGAAGGTAGACAGAAGGAGCTTTCAGCGTTCGGGAACCAGAGCGAATTGCGATCGATCCTTAAAGCTTTGGAATTATAGGACCAGCGGGCGGGCACGTCCAAGGGACCTTGCGGTCGTGTCGTCTCTGGCTGGCAGTCGCTGAACGTACCCGAATACAGCGAACTGCGGTCGGTGGTCGGAATTCCGGCGATTTCAGCCGCGCGTTGGTCAGCGGAAACCGAGGCTGCATGGAACTTAAAGTCGTTTCTACCGATGCCGATTGCACGTCGATCAAGACCGTTGGCCGGATCGCCCCCGAGACGTCGTTGGCCGACAACGAGCCCCTGGCAAAAATGGCTGGACCCGAGGTTTACGGCCGTTGTGTGCTGCTCGATTTGTCCGATTCCGACTTCATCAGCTCCAACGGGGTTGGCTGGCTGTTGATGTGCCACAAACGCTGTTCCGATGCAGGCGGCAAGCTGGTCGTTCACTCAATGCCAAAACTGGTACAGAACGTGCTTAAGGTGCTGAAGCTGGAACAAGTGCTGGTTCTTGCGCGCGACGAGGTCGAAGCGCGCCGTCTCGCACATGAGGAGCGTCCATGAGCAACGCCGAGGGGATCGATTTCCAACCGGCTGGAACGACGGAGCTCGATACCGAAGCGGCGGTCGCAAATTTCATTGAACGCGCCGTCGAGCTGCGGGCCAGCGATCTGTTCTTCACGTCGAATGAGAACCACGTGGGCGTGTTGGCGCGTTGCCTGGGTTCGATGGTCGAAATGGCGCGGCTCAACGTTCCCGATGGCCGGCGCTGCATGAACCATATTAAGGCCGTATCGGGACTC
>DASZPI010000749.1:0-2798 GCA_035550355.1 Pirellulales bacterium | reverse complement strand
AAAGGGCTCGCCGTCGACCTGGTGATTTGGAACGAAGACGATTCGGTTTATCGGCAAAGCTTGCAAGATTCGATCATGGACGTGGTCGCGGCGAGTCCGGAAGCGGCGCTGGTCGATCGCCCGGGCGGCATCTTCGTTCGCCGCGGTGAGCAGATGTCGGAAGAGGATCGCGCGCTATTGCAGACCGTGGCCCGTGTGGTGCTCCGGGACGACGCTGGCACATTTTTCGAGCAAGTCGAACGGCGCGGGCGAACCGAAATCGCCATACCGCACTTGAAACCCGTGCGGCGCAAGGCCGAGCCGAGCGCGGCTTATGAAACGCCGCAGCGCGATCTCGCGTTCTTCAACGGCCTGGGAGGCTACAGCCACGACGGGCGCGAGTATGTAACGATCCTTGCCGAGAGCCGCACGACGCCGGCCCCTTGGGTCAATGTGATCGCGAATCCCCAGTTCGGCACCGTTGTTTCCGAAAGCGGCAGCGCCTACACGTGGTCGGAAAACAGCCACGAATATCGGCTCACACCGTGGCAGAACGATCCGGTTTCCGATTTCAGCGGCGAAGCGATCTACCTGCGCGACGAAGAAACCGGGCGATTCTGGTCACCCTCGCCGCTTCCAGCGCGGGGACAAAACCCGTACGTCGTCCGTCACGGGTTTGGCTATAGCATTTTTGATTACACGGAAGAAGGCATTACTACCGAGCTTTGCGTCTACGTCGACACAAATGCTTCGGTGAAGTTCTCGAAGTTGAATATTACGAACCGCTCCGGCAGACCGCGGCAGATTTCGGTGATCGGTTATTGGGAACTCGTCCTCGGCGACATGCGGAGCAAAACGTTGATGCACGTGGTTACCGAGTTCGATAGCGCCAGCGGTGCGATCCTTGCGCGTAATGTCTACAGCCCGGAGTTTGCCGATCGCGTGACATTTGTGAACTGCAGCGAAGCTGTTCGCACCCATACGGGCGACCGTACCGAGTTCCTCGGTCGCAACGGCTCACCGGAGAATCCCGCTGCGATGCGCCGCGTGCGACTGTCGGGGCGCACGGGTGCCGGACTCGATCCATGCGCGGCCTTCCAGGTGCCCTTGACGATTGAAGACTCACAGGAGCGCACAATCACCTTCACGCTCGGGGCTGCGCACCGCGAAGCGGATGTCCGCGAGCTTGCCCGGCGCTTCCGCCCGGTGGAAAGCGCACATCGGGCGATCGAGGCGGTCTGGCACTACTGGAGTCGCACGCTCGGCGTCGTCCACGTCGAGACGCCCGATCAATCGGTGAATTTTTTGGTCAATGGCTGGCTGATTTATCAAACGTTGGCCTGCCGAATGTGGGGTCGTTCTGGTTTTTATCAATCGGGCGGCGCCTTTGGATTCCGCGATCAATTGCAGGACGCCATGGCGCTGGTGCATGCCGAACCGCGATTGCTGCGCGAGCATTTGCTGCGAGCCGCCTCTCGACAATTCCGCGAAGGAGACGTGCAACACTGGTGGCATCCGCCGGCTGGGCGCGGTGTTCGCACGCACTTTTCCGACGACTTTCTGTGGTTGCCATTGGCGATGTGCCGCTACGTTCGCGCGACGGGCGATACGGGAGTGCTCGACCAGCGCGTTGCGTTTCTGACTTCTCGCCTGCTGCGGGAAGACGAAGAATCGAATTACGATTTGCCGCAGATTTCCGACGACGTCACCACGCTCTACGAACACGGCATCCGCGCCGTCGATCATGGGTTGCGGTTCGGCGCGCACGGCCTGCCGCTGATGGGCTGTGGCGATTGGAACGACGGCATGAACCTTGTCGGCCAGCATGGGCAAGGCGAAAGCGTTTGGCTGGCGTTTTTCCTGTTCCAAGTGCTTGAGGAGTTTGCGGAGCTCGCCCGGCAACGCGGCGACGAGGCGGTGGCCGACCGTTACACCGTCGAAGCGGGCCGATTGCGCGGAAACATCGAGGAGCATGGCTGGGATGGTCAGTGGTATCGTCGCGCTTACTTCGACGATGGCACACCGCTGGGATCGGCCTCCAACGAAGAGTGCCAGATCGATTCGATCTCACAAAGCTGGTCGATCCTTTCGGGGGCCGGCACGCACGAACGCAGCGAGTCAGCCATGGAGAGCGTGGGACGCCGACTCGTAAGTCGCGATTCCCGCCTGGTCCGGTTGCTCGATCCGCCGTTCGACAAATCCAGCCTGAACCCGGGCTACATCAAAGGCTATGTGCCCGGCGTTCGAGAGAACGGCGGACAATATACGCACGGCGCGATCTGGACCGTGATGGCCACCGCCGCAACGGGGTGCAATGAACTCGCCTGGGAGCTTTTCTCGCTGATCAACCCGGTTTCCCATGGCGCCACGTCTGAAGACATCGCCGTTTATCGCGTCGAGCCCTATGTGGTGGCCGCCGACGTCTACAGTGTCGCCCCGCATACGGGCCGCGGCGGTTGGACCTGGTACACTGGTTCGGCTGGCTGGATGTATCGTCTGATCACAGAATCGCTTCTCGGAATCAGGCTCGAAGTTGACAAGCTGCGCTTTACGCCTTGCCTGCCAGCGGCTTGGCCAAGCTTTCGCATTCATTATCGCTACCGCGAAACGTTCTATCACATTACGGTCAACAACGTTGGCGCCCGCGGAACCGTCCGCCGCTTGGCGCTCGACGGCGCTGAACTGTCGGAGGACTTCGTCTTGCTGGTCGACGATGGCCGACGTCATGAAATTGAAGTCGACCTTCAAGTTGCCGACGCAGCCGTTGCCAGCGATTGAAATGGTGAGAGTGGCGGCGCGCTGCAGAAAGCGATTTAGAA
>DASZPI010000748.1:0-8118 GCA_035550355.1 Pirellulales bacterium | reverse complement strand
CATGAATACCGAGCCTTCCAGGCAGTAAGTCACGCGGCCGTTGAGCCCCCAGCCGATGGTCGTCAACAACTTTCTCCGCGACGCGACTGGTTGCTCGCCGGTCGACAGCAGCAAGAAGCAGCCAGTGCCATACGTGTTCTTCGCCATTCCGGGCGCGAAACACGCCTGGCCGAACGTTGCCGCCTGCTGGTCGCCACACGCACTGGCCACCGGCAGCGGGGCCCCGAACCACTCGGGCAACGTTTGGCCATAGACTTCGCTTGACGGGCGCACCGCGGGCAGGATCGACCGCGGCACACCCAGCAGCCGCAACAGCTCGTCGTCCCAGTCGAGCGCATGAATATTGAACAGCAACGTGCGGCTGGCGTTGCTGTAGTCGGTTACATGACACTCTCCGCCGGTCAGCCGCCAGATGAGCCAAGTATCAACCGTGCCGAAAAGAATGTCCCCCGCCTCGGCCCGGGCCCGCAGCCCCTCGATGGTCTCGAGCAGGTGCGTGATCTTGGTTCCCGAAAAATACGCGTCGATCACCAGGCCGGTCTTTTGCTGAAACAAGTCGCTTAGTCCGTCGGCCTTTAGCCGATCGCAGATCGGCGCACTCACACGGCTTTGCCAGACGATGGCGTTGGCAACCGGTCGACCCGTGTGGCGATCCCACAGGATGGTTGTCTCGCGCTGGTTCGCGACGCCCACGGCGGCAATGCTGCTGGCCGTGAGTTTCGCCTTCGCCAGAGCGTCGCGGGCCACGGCTAATTGCGATTGCCAAATGGCTGCTGGATCGTGCTCGACATGCCCGGGCGACGGCAGGATCTGCGGGAATTCTTGTTGCGCCAACGAGACGACGCGCCCGCCATGGTCGAACACGATCGCCCGACTGCTGGTGGTGCCTTGATCGAGCGCGAGAATGTACTGCTTCATGCGACGATGCGTCCGAAATGCGTGCGCAGGCGATCGACGACCGAATCGACCGCCGAGTTTACATTCGACGCAGCCAGGCGACCTTCCGCAACCAGGGCCTTGGCCAGTTCGACGAGCATCGCGCGCGATAGGCTCGGGTCGTACAACAACATCAACCGGCGCTCGACGAGGTCATCCAGCCGCGCGACCCACTCCTCCCGAATGACCTGCCCGAGATGCGATGTCGATCCAGGCGCACCAGGCACAGCGATGTCGATTGTCGGACGGATCGGTCGATCACGCGTATCGGCCTGTCGTTTCAACCCCAACCGCGCGAAGAGCGTATTGCACGCGTCCTCGGCCAGCGAGCGGCAGGTCGTCAGCTTGCCACCGATGATCGAATAGGTCGGCACCGACGCGTCCGGTTGTTCCTGCATCCAGTGGCGGCGCGTGATGGCTGCCGGACGAGACGGGTTGGCGGCCGGTAACGGTCGCACGCCGCTGTAGTGCAGCAGGACTTCGTCGCGGATCACGCGCGCCTCGGGCAGCAACCGGTTCACGGTGGAGATCAGGTAATCGACTTCCTCGGCGCTGGCCACCGCGGCCGCGGGATCACCGTCGAACGGGATGTCGGTCGTTCCCACCAGCGATAGCTCGCCAAAGGGGAGCACAAACACCGGGCGACCGTCGGCCGCTTCAGCATATAATCCCCCCGAGGTCAAAGCGCCGCGCAAAGCGGTGCTACGTACTACGAGATGACTTCCCTTCGTGCCGCCCATCAAGCGCGGCGCCGTGATGTGCAACGCGGCCAGCGTGCGATCGACCCACGCGCCGGTGGCGTTGATAATTGCTGCCGGCTCGAACCGCCGCAACTCGGCGCCGTCGGCCGAGCGCACGGTTGCGGTTCGCCCTTGCAGCTCGGCAGTGCTGTAGTTGAAGAACTCAAACTCGACGCCGCGCTCGCGTGCCGCCGCGCGGGCGTCGGCCAATAGTGCCACGACAAACCGCTCGGGATACTGAATCTGCGCATCGGAGTACGAGCACAGCCAACGGTAATGCCTCGGGTTGACCGGTGGGCAGCCGCCGCTGCCGACGCGCTCGGTTCGATGTCTCGGCAGCGTGGCATCGCGGGCCAGCAGGTCGTACATCACGAGCCCGGCCTGGATCATCCACAGGCCGCGTTTCGGCGGGCCGACCGCCAGGCGCTCGAGCCCGACGAACCGCGCCGCCGATTGTAACAATCCCCCGCGCCGCCGCTCGACCGGAATGTAAAGCCGCAACGGCTTGACGAACTCCGGCACCAATTGCAGCAACCGGCCACGCTCTGCGAGCGACTCGCGCACCAGGTCATATTCGCCGTACTCTAGGTACCGCAGCCCGCCATGAATCAGCCGCGACGAGTATGCGGTCGCGCCGGCGGAAAGGTCGGCCTTATCGACCAAGCACACCGAGAGACCGTTTATCGCCAATTCGCGCGCGAGTGCCGCTCCGTTGATGCCCGCGCCGAGGATAAGAATGGGCTGAGCCATGGCCATTAGCGGTTAGCAATGAGCAGCACGTTGGCAAACTGCTGGCGGCTGATTGCCAACCGCCCCTCTCAACCATACTCCAATCGCTTCGGCACGCCGCGCGCGATCGGCACGTCGAACAAGATGGGTCGATCGCCGGCGAACGATGCGCGCACGCGTTCGGCTAGCTCGTCGGGTTCGCTTACACGGTGCGCCTCGACGCCCATCGAGCGCGCCAGGCCGACGAAATCGATCTCCGGTCCCACCAGATCGCAGCCCAGGAACTCGCCGCGTTTCGCCGTGGGTAGATCGAGTTGGCGAGCGCCAATTTTCAGGATCTGATACTGGGCGTTGTTGCAAATCACAAACGTCACCGGTAAGCGATGATGTACGGCCGACCACAGCCCCTGGATGCCGTACATTGCCGCTCCTTCGCCCAACAGCGCGAGAACCGGCCGCTGGGGCCAGGCGAGCTTGACCCCCAGCGCGCACCCGAGTCCCCAACCGAGCGCCCAGCCACGGTGCCCGAAGTAGCCGGTCGTGTTTTTTAATGCGCCGAGGCGTTCGAAGGTGGTGTTGGTCGTGGTCACTGCTTCTTCCACGACCGCGACGTCGTGCGGCAGCACATCGGCCAGAGCTTTCATCAGCGGCAAGGGAGCCAGTGGACGAACGTCGCGTTGAGCTTCGGCCGAGCGCGCGACGGCTTCATTCGCTTGGCGGTGGGCATCGGCGCGGCGCTTTCCTCGCTCGCGCGCCGCGGCAGGCACGATCGGTTCGAGCAACTTCGCTAGCTCGGCCAGCGATGCCTTCACGTCGCCGAGCACGCCGACTTCGAGCGGGTAGTTCTTGCCCAACTGCCACGCGTTCTCATCGAGGTGCACGATCCGCACGTGTTCCGGAATCGCGCGGGCCGGTTCGTGGTACATGTACTGCCGCAGCAGGTCCATTCCGGCAACCAACAGGACGTCGAACTCGGCGAGGCGCTCGCGGATTTCCGGCGACCACAGCGGTAATCCCTGGCCATAGAGCGGGTGATCGGCCGGAAATGCGAGTCGGCCGTGGGTCGTGCCCGATTCGGAAATTGCCGGCGCGCCGAGTAGCTCGGCCACCTGCACCGCCTCGGCCACCGCGTTGCGTTCGACCAAACGGCTGCCCACCAACAAGGCCGGGTTCTTGGCCGAGGCAAGCACTTTGGCGGCTCGATGGATCGCTTCGATCGGTGGGCGCACTCGCAGATCCAACGGCGCGGCGGGCGTCAGGTCGAGCTCCGCCATCTCGGTCTGCACATCGACTGGCAGCGACAGGAACACCGGGCCGGTGGGGGGCGTGAGCGCCGTTTGCACCGCGCGTCGCACAGCGGCGGGCAGATCCTGCACGCGCGGCACTTCGAACGACCACTTCGTCCAGGGCCGAGCGACCGACACCATGTCGGACCACAGAATCGGCTCCTCAATGGCTAGCCGCCGGTCGGTTTGTCCGGCGGTGATCAGCAGCGGGGTGCCTTCGCGATAGGCGTTGTAGATCATGCCCATGGCGTTGCCCAGACCGCAACTAATGTGCAAGTTCACAACGCCCAGCGAGCCGGAAGCCATCGCGTAGCCGTCGGCCATTGCGACGACGGGCACCTCTTGCAGGCCGAGCAGGTAACGAATGCGCGGATGATCGACCAGCGCGTCGTTCAACGGCAGCTCGGTGGTGCCGGGATTTCCAAAGATATAGCGCACGCCGGCAGCATCGAGCAGGTGCAGAACAGCGCCGATGCCGGTGGTGCGCGTCATGGAAAGTATTGAGTTATGCGTTAGGAATTATGAATGCGAGCTGAGGCATGCGCTGGGTTCTTCATTCATATTCACCATTCAAAACTCATACTTCGTCAGTCCATTCCCGGCGTCCACAGTGCCGACTTCTTCGCACCATCTGCCGGGGCCTCGCTGCCAGGAGTCCAAATGCCGCTCGACGTCGCGGCGGCAGCCGCGCCCGGAACGACGATGCCCGGCGGTTGCGTTTTCGCGCTGGCGGCACTCGCGGCGGCCGCGGTTGGTCGCCCGTCGGCGCCGATGATCCCCGCTTCGTACAGCATCTGCATCAGCATTTGACCGACGCCCGGTTCGTCGGCGTGACGCGTTTGAATGTGGCGCAGCAGCTCGCTGGCTTCGCGCTCGTCGCCGCGCTGGATGCGCAAGGCGAACTCGCTCAGGTCCCAGCGGGCGCACGATTTTCCGGCAGCCTGCGCGGTCGAACGGGCCTGGCCGAGGTACTCGAGCGCTTTCGCGCTGTCGTCTTCCAACGAGGCCAGGCTGCCGTACACCGCCGCTTTATCGACCTTCGCGTCGAGCGATGGGCGCGCGATGAGCGCCGAGGCCAGCTTGCGTACGGCCCCGCGCGCCCCGGCAAACTGGGCGCGGCGATAGAGCATCAGCAGATCGTCGTCGCCCAGCTTTTGGACCTGCACTCGCGACAATCGCAACAGCGGCAAGCGCCGCAGATCGACCTGCGTGGGATCGATCTCTTGCAACGTTGGTAAAGCGAGCCGGGCACGCAGCTCGTTGACCAGCCCCGGTGCAGCTTGCGATTCCAGAGCCAGGTCGACGAGCAAGATCGCGCCTAGCAGCTTGAGACGCTCCGCCGGGTCGGCTGCGGCTGCTTCGGGCGTGCGTCCGCCGAACAGCTTGTTGGGCGTCTTCGGCCAGCGGTTCAATACGACATCGCGCCGCTTGCGGATCACAAGTTGTTGCACGTGCTCGCGCGGCGTGTCATCGGGCAATCGCCAATGCCAGTTAAGCGCCAACTGGCTGCTGGGGACGTGCTCGATGACTTCTTCGCCCGTTTGCTGGCCGAGCGCGCTTGCCGCAAGCTGGCCGAGTACCGTTTGCGCTGCACTTAAATCGGTGCGCAGCGCTTGCAGCTCGACGCGCGGCGGTCGATCGGTTTCGCGACCGAAGACTAACACGTTGCCGATCAGGTTCGGCACCGCATCGAGCTTGATGTCGACGCCGGTCGTTGGCATCGGTTGGTCGAGCAGCCAGTACGCCGCGCGCGGAGGAACGGTGCCTTCTTCACGCGGCAAGCCTTCGACGGGCAATCGCAGCGTGCGATCTTTGCCGTTGAGCGCCGTAAGCAAAGCGTCAACGTCGCCGACTTCGTACGTCACGCGCAGCTCGTCAACCACGTCGTCGGCCGCCGCCGGGTCGAGCAACTGGGCCACGGCCTCGGCTTCGGCAGCTTCTTCGCGCGGGGTAGTCAAGGCCGCCAGCTTGCGCAGCGCCTCCACCTCGCCGGCCTCGTTCGCGAGCCAACCGCGCACGATCGCCAGATCCTGCCAGATTGCCGGCGCTTGCGGATGGCGCTGTGCCAGCGCGGCCAAGCGGCGTTCCGCCTCGCGCCAGCGCACGCCGCCGGCGAACTCGAGTGCCGCATTGAACTCGGCCCGCCACGGTGCGTCGGCCGGGGCCTCGGCCATTGGCAGGTCTTCTTTCAACAATAGCGGCATTTGCGGCGAAGCACTCATCCGGGCCAACAGTGCGAGCGCTTCCTGATCGCCCGAGTGCAGCCGCAGCTGCAATGTCAGGTGGGCGCGCGCCGCCTGGAAGTGACCTTCGAGCACCAGCAACTGTGCCAACGCGCCCAGCGACTCGTAGACTGGCAGCGGAATTTCCTTGCCCGCATGCTCGAGTGCATCTTGAAGCCGATCGACGCCGGCCGCCGGTGACGTGTCGCCAGCCAAGACGATCGCGTGGTTTGCCAGCGCCACAGCGTTCGTGGGGTGCAGCCGCACGAACTCATCGATGGTTTGGCGTGCCTGCTCGACCATACCCAGGTCGCTTTGCAGCGTTACCTTGTAGGCCAGCAGGGCGGCGCGTCCCGGATGCTGAACGAGCAGCTTTTCGATGTGGTCGAGGGCCGCATGGCGTTGCTGTCCGTCGAGCATGCGCTGGACTTTTTCCAGCTCGGGCATCAGATCGACGCAGCAGAACTTGATTTTCTTGCCGCTGCCACACGGACAAGGCGAATACGAATCGATAGACATGAGCAAATAACAGGTTGGCCTGTGCGAGGGGATTGGGTGCGACGCGGCAATCCTGTTGTTTTAACAGCGCGCGGCGACGAGCCCAAGCCGCGACAAATGCCCGTAAATAGCAGGTCGAACCGGCGCTACTTCGATTTGCCAAGTCGAAGATCGACGCTCGCGCGGTGGGCGGTCAACCCTTCGTGATCGGCCAGGGTGTCGATCACCGGCGCGGCGGCAGCCAGATCGGCCTCGGTGAAGTGCATCACGCTGGTGCGGCGCAGGAAATCATTCGCGCACAAGCCGCTGGCAAACCGCGCGGTGCCGCCGGTCGGCAGCACATGCGACGGGCCCGCGACGTAGTCGCCCACAGCCACCGGAGTGTACGGCCCGAGGAATGCCGCGCCGGCGTGGTCGATCTTCTCGATCAGCTCGGCGGCGTTCGCGCTCGAGATGTGCAGGTGCTCGGGGGCAATTTCGTCGGCGAGCGCCGCAGCCTCGTCGGCATCGCGCACCAAGATCAAGCAGCCGAAGTCTTCGAGCGATTGGCGAGCGAGCTCGCCGCGAGCGAGGGTCGCGAGTTGCTTGTTGATCTCCGACTCGGTGTCGTTCAGCAGCGCCTCGTCCCAGGTGATCAGAATGCTTGCCCCCGGAGCGTGCTCGGCCTGCGCGATCATGTCGGCTGCGGTGAAGTCGGCACGCGAGCTCTTGTCGGCGATCACCACGACTTCGCTGGGGCCGGCGATCGAGTCGATATCGACATCGCCGTAAACGAACTTTTTTGCGAGCGCGACAAATAGGTTTCCCGGGCCGACGATCTTGTCCACGCGCGGTAGCCCGTCGACTCCATAAGCCAAGGCCGCCACCGCCTGTGCGCCACCGACGCGATACACTTCGGTAACGCCGAGCTCATAGCACGTGGCCAGCAGGTCGGCATTGTAGGACCCGAACTTCGTGGGCGGAGCGACAATGGCGATCTCGCGCACGCCCGCCACCTGCGCCGGAACGACCGTCATCAGGACGGTCGATGGATACGACGCCGCGCCCCCGGGAACGCACACACCGACGCGCCGCAGCGGTCTGTAGCGTTGCACGAGATATCCGCCGTGGGGCTTCTCGACGCGCACATCCTCGTCGAGGATCGCGCGCTGGAAGGCTTCCACGTTTTCGCGCACGCAGCGCACCGCGCGCAGCAGCGACTCGTGAGCTCCCTCGTGGGCTTTGGCCATCTCGTCTTGTGGAACACGCAATGTCTCGGCGGTTAACTGCACCCCGTCGAGTCGCTGCGTGTAATCGAGCAGCGACCATTGACCCCATTGACGGACTTGAGTGCAGATGCGCTCGACCACTTGCACCGGACTCAGCGGCTCGCCGAACACGTCGATCGTGCGTTGTCGTCCCGCCTCGCTGACCACGTTTCCGTCGGGACTCAAACGCCGGCGCAGATCGTCGAGCGCGCTGCGCCAATCGTCGCTGCGGGCATCGATGCGGCGCATAGGCATGGGAAGTAGCTAGTTGCTGGTGGCTCGTAGCTAGTGGATTAGCTGGGCCAGGTGCGTTCGATGAAGGTGGTGTCGACACGCCCTTCGATGAACGCGGCGTGTCCGAGAATGTCTTTGAGCCGCGGCACCGTGGTTTTGATCCCTTCGATCCGCAATTCGCTCAGCGCTCGTTGCATGCAGGCCACCGACAGCTCGCGCGTCGCCT
>DASZPI010000747.1:0-1880 GCA_035550355.1 Pirellulales bacterium | reverse complement strand
ACAACTCCGCCCCGCATCGGCCGATTACGTCGCCTGTCTCATGCAGCGCACCAGGATCGACGAAGAAATCGCCTCGATCGATGCCCAGTTGAAAGCGCTCGACGAGAAGTCGACGTGGCTCGAACGCGTGCTCGCCGCGCGCGATCCCTGGCAGCGGCGCGCCACGCTATTGGCCGAGCTCAAGCCGCTGGCCGGGCTGCCCGATCTGGGCGACGACGCGCTTGGCACGTTCGAGAATCACGCCCGACGGACCAGCCTGTGGCACAAGCGCCTGCGGCAGGTGCGTCGCCGCACGGCAAAGCTGCGCCGCACGGTCGATCGACAGCCAGTTTCCGATGCCCTGGTCCGCCAAGGGCCGCGCGTCGAAGCGCTCATCGAGCAACGCACCTGGTTGAAATCGATCGTCGATGACGTCGGCCGGCTCGAGGCCAGAATCGAAGCAGCAACCAAGCAGCTCGGCGACCACCGCGAGTCGCTTGGCCTGCCTCGGCAAGTCGATGCCAAGCGTGGCTTCGATCCGGCGGTGCTCGACCGCATCCGACCGGCCTACAAGGCGCTGCGGTCCGCGCAGAGCCGCCGATTGCAGGCCCGCCGGGCCAGCGACGCGCCCGTGGTCGACGACGGACGCGCTGCCGAGCAGATGGCCAAAGCACTCAAGGGCCGCGGCGACGGTGACCTGCACACCGCCATCGAGCAAGCGGGCACGCTGGTCGCCAAGCTCCGCCGCCGGGTGCAGCTCGACGAGCGGCTGGCCGAAATGAGCCGCCAGCAGGGCGACCTTGCCGGCCAGGGACGCGCCCTGGTCGAGCACCAGTTGCTGCCGCTGAAATTGCTCATGGCACTCGGCGCCGTGTTCGTGCTCGGCTGCGTGTGCATCCTCGCTGGCCTGCTGTTGCCGACCACCTTTGTCGGCCCGATCGGCTGGGGCCTGGTCGGCCTGGGGATCGTTTCCACGGTCACCGCGCTGGGTGTGAAGTTCTGGTTCGAGCACTCGGCCGAGGTCGAGTTCGAAGGGGCCCAGCAGCGGGCCGCGCAGTTGGCCACGCAAATCGAGCAGGCCAAGGCCGAGCGCGACGAGCTCGACAAGCAACTGCCGCGCGGCGGCGGACCGCTGCTGACGCGCCTGGCGGCCGCCGAAAAGGAACAAACCGAGCTCGAAGCCCTACTGCCGCTACACGCCCAACAAACCTCGGCCACGCGCCAACAGCAATCGGCCCAGGCCCACTACAAACGCTGCCAGGCTGACTGGCAATCGGCCGAGCAGCGCTGGCGACAAGCTTTGTCGTCGGCCGGGCTGCCCGCGACCCTGTCGATCAAGCAGGTGCGCGCGTTGATGTCGCAGCGCGACGTATTGGAGGATCTCAATCGCGAGATCGTACGCCACCGCGATGAGCTGGCCGAGCGCCGCAAGGCACTCGATTCGCTTACCGGTCGAATCACCCAGGTTGCGACCGATGCACAGCTCGACCTGTCGGGTTGGCAGCGAGCCGGGGCCAGCGTGGCGTCGCCGCTGGAATTGCTCGATCGGCTCGAACAACTGTGGAAGTCCGAGCAGCAGCTTCAGGCTCAACGCCTCGAGCGGCAGCAGCGGCACCTGAAGCTGACGAAGCTCGCCCGGAAGGCCTCTCGCGCGTACCAAAAACATCGCACGGCCGCCAAGGCGCTGCTCGACAAGGCCGGTGTCCGCACCGCGACGAAGTTCCGCGCGCTCGTCGAACGATCGCGGCAGCGTGCCCAGCTTGCCGAGCGCGCCGATGCGGTAGCCACCGAGTTGGAGCGATTGTTCACCGGCGCCGACGCGCAGCGGTTCCACGACGAAGCCACGAACCGCGGCTACCCTGAAATCGAACGTGAACATCTCGCGGTGGTCGAACATCGAG
>DASZPI010000746.1:0-6497 GCA_035550355.1 Pirellulales bacterium | reverse complement strand
ACGCACGCAGTCATGACTTGGCGGGCGGATCGACCACGGGCTCGCGCCAGTGGGCCGGCGCGATTAGTCGTTCCGCTTCCGGAGGTCCCCATGTGTTGGCTTCGTAGAAGTGGATCGGCGTCTCGTCGCCGAGCACCGGTTCGACAATCCGCCACGCGGCCTCGACGTAATCTTCGCGCGCGAACAGCGTTGTATCGCCGCGCATGGCATCGCCCAGCAGGCGCTCGTAGGCGTCCATCTCGTCGCCATGCGGACGGTGGGTCGCGAGCAGTTCGATCGGCTCGCCGACCATCTCTTCGTCGGGCGTTTTGGTCATGGCTTGCAAGCCGATCACCACGTCGGGCTGAATGCGAAACCGCAGCACGTTGCGCGGCGGGCGCTTGGTGGTCCAAACCGCGGGCGGGCGCCGGAACTCGGCGGTCACCTCGGTGCAGGTGACCGGCAGGCATTTGCCGGCGCGAATGTAGAAAGGCACCCCTTGCCAACGCCACGAGTTGATTTCGAGCTTCAAGGCCGCGTAGGTTTCGACATGCGAATTGGCTGCGACCCCTTTTTCTTGCCGATAGCCAAGGAATTGGCCGCGGACCACGTGTCTGGCACTGAGCGGCTCGATCGACTTGAGCACCTTTGCTTTCTCATCGCGAATGCTTTCGGCATCGGTCGCGGCGGGCGCTTCCATCGCCATGTTGGCCAGGATTTGCAGCAAGTGGTTCTGCACCACGTCTCGAATGCAGCCGGCTTCTTCGTAGAAGGCGCCGCGACCTTCGACGCCGAACGATTCGGCCATCGTGATCTGCACGCTCGACACATAGTGGCTGTTCCAGATCGGCTCGAGAAACGAATTCGCGAACCGAAAATACAGCAGGTTTTGCACCGGTCCTTTGCCCAGGAAATGGTCGATGCGAAAGATCGACGGTTCACTGAAGCAGGTGAGCAAAATCTGATTCAACGATTGGGCGGTCTCGAGGCTGCGGCCGAACGGCTTCTCGACGATCACGCGCGCACCCTTGGCGCAACCCGACTCGCAAAGCTGCTTCACCACCACCGGGAACATCGAGGGGGGAATGGCCAGGTAATGTGCCGGATGCTTGGCCTGGTCGAGTTGTTTGCGCAGCTCGGCAAACGTGGCGGCGTCGTTGTAGTCGCCATCGACGTACCGCAACAGGCCTGCCAGGCGGGCGAACGTGGCTTCATCGAACGTGCCGTGGTGTTCGATGCTGTCGCGGGCACGCGCCGTGAGTTGCTCGAGCTTCCAGCCAGCCTTGGCCACGCCGACCACCGGAACATTCAGGTGGCCGTGGCGCACCATCGAGTACAGAGCGGGAAAGATTTTCTTGTACGCCAGATCGCCGGTCGCTCCGAAGAACACGAGCGCGTCGGATTGGTTGTTCATGCGGCTCCCTTTAGTTTCCCGTCGCTGGCCGAGGGGAAGTCTTCGTGGTCGATGATCGCATCACTTTTTCTCGACATGCCCGCCAAAGCCGAAACGCATGGCCGAGAGCAGCTTGTCGGCATAGTCGGCTTCGCCGCGCGAGGCAAAGCGTTCGTACAGCGCGGTGGTCAGCACGTGGGCGGGCACCGCTTCGTCGATTGCGGCTTTGACGGTCCAGCGTCCCTCGCCCGAATCGGACACGCGACCGGCGAACTGTGCCAGTTGCGGATCGTGCGCCAGCGCCTCGGCCGTCAGGTCCAACAGCCACGAGGCGATCACGCTGCCGCGCCGCCAGACCTCGGCAATGTCGCGAATGTTCAGGTCGTAGCGATAGTGCTCGGGGTGCATCAGCGGCGTGGTCTCGGCGTCGGCGGCGGCCTGTTCGTTGCCGATGTTGGCGCGGTGCAGGATCGCCAGGCCTTCGGCATACGCAGCCATGATGCCGTACTCGATGCCGTTGTGCACCATCTTCACGAAATGGCCTGCGCCGTTGGGGCCGCAGTGCAGGTAGCCGTGCTCAGCGGTCCCGGCGATCTGCTCGCGGCCGGGAGTGCGCGGAGCGGCGTCGATTGGCGGCGCGAGCGCGGCGAAGATCGGCTGCAAGTGTGCGACGATGTCGGGCTCGCCGCCGATCATCAGGCAGTAGCCTCGCTCCAGCCCCCACACGCCGCCACTGGTGCCGCAATCGACGTAGTGCAGCCCGCGCTGTTTGAGTTGCTCGGCGCGGCGCAGGTCATCGACGTAGTACGAATTGCCGCCGTCGATGACGATGTCGCCGGCGGCCAGCACCGGCGCCAGCTTGTCGAGCGTCGCATCGACGACCGCGGCCGGCACCATCAGCCACACGGCGCGAGGTGCTTTCAGCTTCTGCGCAAATTCCTCGAGCGAGGCGGCGCCCGCGGCGCCATCGCGCGCCAGCTCGGCGACTGCCGGAGGATGCACGTCGTAGACCACGCACTGGTGTCCGGCGCGCAACAGCCGGCGCGTCATGCTCGCGCCCATGCGTCCCAAGCCAATCATGCCGAGCTGCATTGTGCCGATCCTCGAACTGTGGGGCGAACGAAACGCGCACAGTATAGGGGATCGGCCCAGATATTCGAGCGGGAATTAGCAGCAGCGCGCCGACGCCGCACGTGTCGCGTGGGGAATCGACTACGCGACCGCGCCGTGGATCTTTTGCCAGGCGGTGCGCGTGATCTGATCGGCGCTGGCGCGCACGAGCGCCGGACTAATGGTGGCGACCAATCCTTTCAATTCCGCAACGCGCGCCGTCCATGCCAGCTTGGTTCCCGCGCCTTCGGGCGAAAGCTGCAACTGCGAATCGACGCGCATCGAAACGCCGATGCCAGTGGCGTCGACGCGCATCGTGGCGCTCGTCGCCGGCTGCACGTCGACCAGCGCGACGGTCATCTTCAACGTGCCGCGCAGAAACGAGAAGCCGGGCCGAACGACGCAGCGCAGCGTGCGGTCGTCGATGCGCTCGGTGCTTTGCAGGTCGGGAATGATCGACGCGACCATGTCGAGATCGGTCATCGCAGCGAACACCCGATCGGGCGACGAGGTGAAATGCTCCACGCCCGTAAACTCGATCGGCCCACTCATGCGCTCGCTCCTGCTGCCTTGCGGCGGGCATGCCAGTCGGTCACCGCTTGGATGACATAGAAGAACACGGGAGTCAAGAAGATGCCGAACATTGTCACGCCCAGCATGCCGGCAAACACGGCCGTGCCCAGCGTCTGGCGCATCTCGGCCCCGGCGCCTTCGCCCACGACCAACGGCACTACGCCGAGGATGAACGCAAAGCTGGTCATGATGATCGGCCGCAGGCGCAGGCGACAGGCTTCGAGCGTGGCCTGCCGGCGATCGACACCCGCTTCGTGCCGCGCTCGGGCAAACTCGACAATCAGAATGGCGTTCTTGCACGCCAGGCCCACGAGCACGACGAAGCCGATTTGCGTGAAGATGTTAATGTCCATCGCCGCCACGCGCACGCCGATCACCGAGCACAGCAAGCACATCGGCACCACCAGGATCACGGCCAGCGGCAGCGACCAGCTCTCGTACTGGGCCGCCAGCACCAGGAACACCAACAGCACGGCGAGCGCGAAGGCGAACATCGCCGTGTTGCCGGCCTGCAACTGCAACAGCGCCAACTCGGTCCATTCGCTGCGCATCGATTGCAGCAGATTGCTCTCGGCCACCTCGTGCAGCCGTTCGATCGCCTGCCCCGAGCTGGCTCCAGGTGCGGCGTTGGCGTTGATCACCGCCGAGTTGTACAGGTTGTACCGACCCACCAGCACGGGGCCGCTCGTTTCGCGCACTTCGAGCACGCTGGCCAGCGGCACCATGCCGCCGCGATCGTTGCGCACCTTGAGCAGCTTCAGGTCTTGCACTTGCTTGCGGAATTTCGAGTCGGCCTGCACGTTGACCTGCCAGGTGCGGCCAAAACGGTTGAAATCGTTGACGTACAGCGAGCCGAAATACACCTGCAACACGCTGAAAATGTCGTCGATCTGCACGCCCATGATCTTCGCCTGCCGGCGGTCGATATCGAGGTACAGCCAGGTGGTGTTGGCGCGGAAGCTGGTGAACAGGCCGGTGAGCCCATCGGTCCGCGCGCCTTGGTCGACAATGTTCTGCGCGGTTTCTTGCAGCGCCGACATGCCGCTGTCGCCGCGGTCCTCGATGACGATCTTGAATCCGCCGGCGGTGCCCAACCCTTCGATCGGCGGCGCGCCGAAGATATTGACCATGCCGTTTTCAACCTTCGCGTCGAAGAGTTGCTGCAATTCGGCAGCGATCGTGTCGGCCGACAAGCCATGGCCGGTGCGATGATGAAAATCGTCGAGCATGACGTAGAGGGTGCCGAAGTTCGGCGCATTGGCGCCCAGCAAGATCGACTGGCCGGCAATGGCCACCGTGTGCCGCACGCCGGGCACGTCCTCGGCAAGCTTTTCGATCTGGCCGATCACCTCGCTGGTCCGTGCCAGCGACGCCGAGTCGGGCAGGCGCACGTTCACCAACAGGTAGCCTTTGTCCTGCTGCGGAATGAAGCCGGTCGGCGTCTTGTCGAACAGGTCGTACGTCAGCCACAGCAAGCCGCCGTACAGGGCCAGGATCAACACGCTGCCGCGCAGCAGCAGCCCGACCGAGCCGACGTAGGCCGAGGTGAACCAACCGAACACGCGGTTGAAGGCGCGGAAGCCCCAGCCAAGCACAAAGTTGATCGGCAGGCTGAGCACCGCACCGGCAACCAGGCCGACGAGCGCAGCGATCCACGGCAGCGCGGCCGGGGCGAGGCGATCGAGCCCCGGGATGGTCATTCCCGGGCTTTGCAGCCAGGGCGTGAGGAACACATAGCCGGCCCACGCGCCGACGGCGGCCAGGCCGGCCTTCGGCAGCGCATCGCCGTGCCCCTGCGATTTGGGCTTCAGCAGCAGCACCGCCAGCGCCGGGCTGAGCGTGAGCGAGTTGAACGCCGAGATCACGGTCGAGATGGCAATCGTCAGCGCGAATTGTCGAAAGAATTGACCAGTGATGCCCGAGATGAAGGCGCAGGGCACGAACACCGCGCTCAGCACCAGGCCGACGGCCACCACGGGGCCGGCGACTTCGTTCATGGCCTGGATCGCAGCGTCGCGGGGCGACATGCCGTGCTCGATGTGATGCTCGACCGCTTCGACCACCACGATCGCGTCGTCGACGACAATGCCGATCGCCAACACCAGGCCAAACAACGTGAGCGTGTTCAGGCTGAACCCGGCGGCGGCCATGGCGGCAAACGTGCCGACGATCGCCACCGGCACCGCGACCAGCGGAATGATCGCAGCTCGCCAGCCTTGCAGGAACACCAGCACCACGATCGCCACCAGCGCCACCGCATCGCGCAGCGCGACGAACACCTCGTTGACCGATTCCTGAATGAAGGGCGTCGTGTCGTAGACGATCGAATAATCGACCCCTTCAGGGAATCGCGCACGCAGTTCGTCCATGCGTTGACGAACCGATTGTGCCGTTTCCAGCGCGTTGGAGCCGGGCAACTGATACACCGACAGCGCGACCGACGGCTGACCGTCGAGCGTGCACATCTGGTCGTAGCCCAATGCGCCGAGCTCGATCTTGGCCACGTCGCGCAGCCGGATCAAACGTCCGTCGGGATCGGAACGCACGACCATGTCGGCGAACTGCTCTTCATCGGTCAGCCGGCCGAGCGTGCTCATGGTGTATTGAAACACCTGGTCGCCTGGAGCGGGCGGCTGACCGATCTGGCCGGCGGCGACCTGCACGTTTTGTTGCTCGATCGCGTGGACTACGTCGGCTGCGCTGAGATTGCGGACCGCCATTTGGTTCGGGTCCAGCCAGACGCGCATGCTGTAGTCGCGTTGGCCGAGAAACGAGATGTCGCCCACGCCGTTGAGCCGGCACAACTCGTCGCGCAACTGGATCGTGGCGTAGTTGCTGAGATACAGGTTGTCGCGGCTGCGATCGGGCGAGAACAGGTTGACGATCATCAGCACGCTGGGCGACTTCTTCTTCACCGTCACGCCGCGGCGCGTGACCAACGGAGGCAAAATCGGCTGGGCGAGCGCCACGCGGTTCTGCACCAGAATCTGCGCGAGGTTCAAATCGGTGCCGGGACGAAACGTGACGGTGAGCGCATACACGCCGTCGTTCGTGCTCTGGCTGGACATGTACATCATGTCCTCGACGCCGTTGACCTGCTGCTCGATCGGCGCGGCGACCGTGTCGGCCACCACCTGCGCGTTGGCGCCAGGGTAGACCGCCGAAACCTCGACGGTCGGCGGCGTGATTTCGGGATACTGCGTCACGGGCAGCGTAAACAGCGCAATGCCGCCGGCGAGCGTGATCACGATCGACAACACGCTGGCGAAGATCGGACGGTCGATGAAGAAACGCGAAAACACGGATTCGTTGCTGGGGGTTCGTGGTTAGTTGGGCAGCGGCTTGCTTCGTCGCGGGTCTTGCGAGTGTGGCAGCGTGGGCGGCTGGTCCAGCAGTTCGTACTGCTCGAGGATTGCCGGCTGCGGAATCGGCTTCGATACAG
>DASZPI010000745.1:0-2361 GCA_035550355.1 Pirellulales bacterium | reverse complement strand
CGTTGGTTGCCACCACCAGCCAGCCGCCGCTGAGCAACTGCCCCAAGGTTGCGGCCAGGGCAAGTCGGCCGCTGGTCAGCGCGATTTCCGGCGATGCCGTTCCCGGGCGGATCGCCAGCCACGACAACCCCACGCCGCCGACCGCGATCGAAGCCAGCAGAAAGTGAATCGTCAGCGCCAGCGGCTCGGGCTCGAGCATCAGCGCAAGAAACGACGCGCCGCTGGGCAACGAATCGGGATTTGCGCCGTACGTGCCCACGACCGCGAACAGCGGCGGAAAATGATAGGCGACGTCGGTGCCCGCCAACAGCGCGAGAGCGACGAGCGTTGCCTGCCGGCTGCGGCTGCGTGCGGCCGAGGGCCCTCGAGCCAACGGCAAATACGCCGCGAGGCAGACAAAGTAGAACGCCAGTTCGACGCCCCCGAACCACAGTCGCGATTGCGGAACGCTACCGAATCCGGCATCGAGCGCCGCCGGCCACCGCCACCACATCAGCCCGACGGCGACGAGCCCCAATACCATGGCCACTGCCAGGCTGCCCATGCTTGTTGCGATCGCTTGGCGCGCCAAGCTTGTTGCCCGTTCGTCGCCACGGCGTCGGCCGCGCATCTCGAGCCACAACGCCACGAACGGTCCAGCCGTCGCAAAATTCGCTGCGATCAGATGCGTGGCCAGCACAATCGTGAACACAGCACTCGACATTGCTGTAACAATCTTATGCTACGACCGGTCGGTCGGGTCTGAAGGTAATCGACTCTGGCTTGATTGATTCGCACCAAAGTGCCTGATTACAATGCACCCCCCACCTAAAGCGTATCGAACGCTGGCGTGCGTCTGGAGTGCTGTACGATGAAACTCTTGTCATGGTTCTTAGGAATTTTTTTGCTCGCCATCTCGAGCGCGTTTTGCTTGGCGGCCGAGCCGATGCTCGAAAAAATCGACTTGTTCGAAGCCAAGAACGATGGCTACGCCCTGTACCGCATTCCCGGAATCGTCGTAACAGCCCGCGGAACCGTGCTGGCCTATTGCGAGGCACGTCGCACGGGCAAAAGCGATTGGGACACGATCGACATCATGCTCCGCCGCTCGACCGATGGAGGCAAGACCTTCAGCCCACGGCAAAAGATCGCCGACGTTCCCGGTGTCAAAACGAAGAACCCAGTGGCCTTGGCGCAAAAGCTCGCCAATCGCGACGATGTGACCTACAACAACGTGGTCGCTTTTGCCGATCGCGACGGCAGCGTGCACCTGCTGTTCTGCCTGGAGTACATGCGCTGCTTTGCAATGCACAGCGCCGACGACGGGCTCACGTGGTCGCCGCCGCTCGAAATCACCGCCACCTTCGACAAGTTCCGCCCCGAGTACGATTGGAAGGTGCTCGCCACCGGGCCGGCCCACGGCATCCAGCTTAAGACCGGCCGACTGGTCGTTCCCGTGTGGCTATCCACCGGCACGGGGGGACACGCTCATCGCCCTTCGGTCACAACGACCATCTTCAGCGACGACCACGGCCGCACCTGGCAGCGTGGCGACATCGCCGTGCCAAACACCGATGAATGGGTGTTTCCGAACGAAACGGTAATCGTCGAGCTGGCCGATGGACGCGTGATGCTCAATGTCCGCAGCGAGTCGAAAGCACATCGCCGCCTGGTTACCGTCAGTCCCGATGGGGCGACCCGCTGGTCGACGCCGCGATTTGATGAGGCGCTGCGCGAGCCGATCTGCATGGCGAGCATTGTGCGGCTATCGACCGAGTCGTCGGGGGGCAAGAACCGCATCGTGTTCGCCAACCCCGATAACCTCGCGCGGGCCGACGGCAAAGCCGAGCCAGGCAAATCGCGCGACCGCCGCAACTTGTCGATCAAGCTCAGCTACGACGAAGGTGGCACCTGGCCGGTGAACAAGGTGCTTGAAGCCGGGTACAGCGCGTACAGCGACCTGGCTGCGTTGCCCGACGGCACGATCCTGTGCCTGTACGAGCGGGGACGCGAAGCCGACGCTGGCAACAAGAAGCCGACCAGCTACGCATTCTTGACGCTGGCACGCTTTAATCTCGAGGGGCTGACCGACGGCCGCGACTCCTTCAAATGATTGGCTCGAGCCGGTCGTCCTCGACCGGCAGCGCCGTGGGGGCGCGGCAACGAAGCCCACGGCCAATCCGCATTGACTCGTTCGGCGGCGCGTCCTACGATTCCCGGGTTTTACTGCGTCGCATGGATTCGTTGGTCCCCGTCGGTGAGCCGTACCGATGCGACTGTTGATGCTCTTGATCGCGGCTGTCGGGCTGCTCGTCACCGGCTTTGCCGGAGGCACGTACTGGGCGTATCGGCAAGTTCCCGACTTTTACAGCCAATCGCTCG
>DASZPI010000744.1:0-9121 GCA_035550355.1 Pirellulales bacterium | reverse complement strand
CATACCCGCCGATGCCGTGCGGACGCTGAAGAAGTATTGGTTCACCTCGCTGAACGAAGATCATTTGTCGCGGCTGTCGAGCAAGGTGCTGGCCAACGATGCGATCGAGCAGGTGGTCGTCGGCCCGCTGCCATGGGATCGCCTCGAGCTGGGCTCGCACTACGAGTTCAAACTGCTTAGCGTGCAAATTCGCGAGCTCGACGACGACGGCCTGATGCGGCTCAGCCGCGAGGGGCAACTGTATTTGCAGTTGGCCGAGATGCGGACGATTGCCGCGCATTTCCGCGCGCTGGGCCGTGATCCGACCGATATCGAACTGGAAACGATCGCTCAGACCTGGAGCGAGCATTGCAGCCACAAGACGCTCGCCGGACGCGTGCGCTATCGCGACCCGTCGGGCGAACGACGGTTCGACAACATGCTGCGCGAGACAATTTTTGCCGCCACCGAGCAAATCCGCCGCGAGCTGGGTGCCGACGACTGGTGCGTGAGCGTATTCCGCGACAATGCCGGCGTCGTGCGTTTCGACGATCAGTACAACGTGGTGTTCAAGGTCGAGACGCACAATCATCCCTCGGCCATCGAGCCCTACGGCGGCGCGAATACGGGGCTCGGCGGCGTGATTCGCGATCCGCTGGGCACCGGGCTGGGGGCAAAACCGGTCTGCAACACCGATGTGTTCTGTTTCGCGCCTCCCGATACCCCGCCCGAGGCCATCCCGCCGGGTGCGCTGCACCCACGCCGCGTGTTGCGCGGCGTGGTCGCGGGGGTGCGCGACTACGGCAACCGCATGGGCATTCCCACGGTCAACGGCGCGCTGTATTTCGATGCGCGATACCTGGGCAACCCGTTGGTGTTTTGCGGGAACGTCGGCTTGCTGCCGCGCGATAAGAGCTTCAAGGAACCTAAGCCGGGCGATTACATCGTGGCGATCGGCGGTCGCACGGGGCGCGATGGCATCCACGGCGCCACGTTTAGCTCGGCCGAATTGACCAGCGAAAGCGAAACGCTCTCGGGCGGAGCGGTGCAGATCGGCAACGCGATCACCGAGAAGATGCTGGTCGACGTGGTGCTGGCGGCCCGCGATCGCGGGTTGTTCCACGCGATCACCGACTGTGGCGCGGGTGGTTTTTCGAGCGCGGTCGGCGAAATGGGCGAGCAGATCGGGGCCGAGGTGTGGCTCGACCGTGTGCCGCTCAAGTACGAAGGCTTGTCGTACACCGAAATTTGGATCTCCGAGGCGCAGGAACGCATGGTGCTGGCCGTGGCACCCGAGAATTGGCAGGAGTTTGCCGACCTGTGCGCGGCAGAAAATGTCGAGGCGACCGTGATCGGCAAGTTCGTGCCCACTGGCCGGCTCGAGTTGCACTACCACGACGCGCGGGTGGGCGAGCTGACGATGGAGTTCCTGCACGACGGTCGTCCGCCGGTGGTGCGCGAAGCGACGTACACCCCTCCTGCCCCTTCGCCGCAGCCGTTGCCGACCAAGTACTCGTGGGATTACACCCCCGAGCTGCTCAAGATTCTCGGCGCGCTGAACGTATGCAGCAAAGAGGCGATCATCCGCCAGTACGATCACGAGGTGCAGGGCGGCAGCGTAATCAAGCCCTTGGTCGGCGCGACGAACGACGGTCCCAGCGATGCCGCAGTGGTGCGCCCCGTGCTCGGCTCGCGGCGCGGCGTGGTGATTGCCTGCGGCATGAACCCGCGGCTGGCCGACTTCGATACGTACCACATGGCAGCCAGCGCGATCGACGAGGCGGTGCGCAACTGTGTGGCCGTGGGTGCCGATCCAGCCCGGATCGCGATTCTCGACAATTTCTGCTGGGGCGACTGCGAGCGCCCGGAAACGCTGGGCTCGCTGGTGCGGGCGGCCGTGGCCTGCCACGATCTGGCGGTGGCCTTGGGACTACCGTTCATCAGCGGCAAGGACAGCCTGAACAACGAATTCCGCTTCAACAACGAGCGCGGCCAGCGCGTGACGATCGCCATCCCGCCGTCGCTGCTCATCAGCGCCCTGGGGCAGATCGACGATGCGTCACTGGCCGTGACGATGGACCTGAAGGAGCCGGGCAACTTCCTCTACCAGGTCGGGCTTACGAAGGAAGAAATGGGCGGATCGCACTTCGCGCTTGTCGAGCAGCTTGCCGGCGGCGCCGTGCCACAGGTCGATGCCGCGATGGCGAAGCGGACCTTCGCGGCCATCCACAAGGCAATTCACGCCGGCTTGGTCCGTGCCTGTCACGACCTGAGCGAAGGAGGACTCGCCGCAGCCGTTGCCGAGATGGCGTTTGCCGGCGGCGTGGGTGCTCGCGTGTTCTTGGCGCAAAGCCCCGGGGTCGAAGCGCTCGAAGGCCAACCGCAAGCCACGGCGGTGCTGTTGTTCTCCGAGTCGAACACTCGTTTCCTCTGCGAGGTTCGCCCCGACGACGCGCAGGCATTCGAGGCGCTGCTGGCCGACGTGCCGCATGCCGCCGTCGGCGAAGTGGTTGGCAACGATCGGCTGACGATCGTTGGCCTGCCGGGGCCCGTGCCGAGTGCCGAGCCCGGCGAGCCCGACGAGATGGCTGCACCGGTCGTCGTTCATGCCGAACTGAGTGCGTTGAAAGCCGCCTGGCAAGCACCGCTGCGAAGCTTGTAAGGCGATTCACTTGGTGCGACCGTCGCGCAGCAGCCGGCCGAGTTCTGCTACGGTCGCCGCGTACTGCGCGTCGCTGGCAAGGTTCGTGTACTCCTGTGGATCGGCATCGTGATCGTACAACTCGCGGCCATCACGCCCTTCGTTCCACTCGGTGTAGCGCCACCGCGCCGTGCGAACACTGCGACCCCAAACTTCGGCCTCGGCTCCGCGTCGAGCTTCGGTAAACGCGGCATCGTGGAGTTGGAACGCAGCGTTGTCGAGCAACGGCCGCAAGCTGCGCCCTTGCAGGTGTGCGGGTGGTTCGATCGCGCACAAGTCGCACAATGTTGGATACAAATCGAGCGATTCGACCAGCGATCGGCTGCGCTGGCCAGCCGTCTTCATGCCGGGGACAAAAACAAGCATCGGCACCCGCGCCGATTCTTCAAACAAGCTGCGTTTGTGCCACAAGCCATGTTCGCCCAGGTGCCAGCCGTGGTCGCTGGTAAAGACGACGATCGTGTTGTGGTCGAGGCCCAGTCGCCGCAGGGCATCGAGCACGTAGCCTGCCTGCGCATCGATGTAGCTCGCGCTGGCCAGATAGGCGCGAATGGCGGCGCGGCGCTGCTCGGGGTTCGCGTAGTTCGTGTATCCAGGGACACCTCCGTTGCGTGCGGGAAGCGGAATGTCGGCCTCGTCATCGGTTGGCGCAGCGGGCAACACCATGCTTTCGAACGAATACAAGTCGTAGAACCTTGCCGGGGCGATGAACGGTGTGTGCGGCCGATGAAAGCCGACCGCCAAAAAGAACGGCCGTTTTGGATCGCGACGCTCCAACTGTTCGACGGCCGTTCGCGCAAATTGCACATCCACCAGGCCGGTGTCATCGCCGACGGTCTCTTGCCACGAAAAGCCAGCTTTCTTTTTGACCGCTACGTCGACCGCACTCTTTCGGCTTTGCGGATACGGCGCTTCATTGCGGAACGGCGTACCGAAGTCCCACGCTTCGGGATCGTCCATGCTCTCCAAGCCCGACGGAACGCCGAGATGGAAGACCTTGCCGCAGCGGATCGTCGTGTAGCCGTGGTTGCGGAACAGGTGCGGCAAGGTCATCACACCAGGCCGATTCGAATACAGATTGTCCTCGTTGTTCGTTACGCCGGTGACGACGGGGCGCAGGCCGCTGAGCATCGAAGAGCGCGACGGGTTGCAGTGAGGAAACTGGCAGTACGCCCGCTCGCAGAGCAGGCCGCGCGTTGCCAGACGGTCGAGGTTGGGTGTCTGCGCGATCGGGTGACCGTTGCAGCCAAGCACGGCCGCAAGATCGTCGGAGATCATCAGCAGCACGTTGGGCCGGTCGGCAGCGACCGCTGTGCCGATGCCGAGCAGCAGAACCGCGAGCAGAGACTTCATGGTGATTGCACCTTTGGTGAGTAAGGCTTTTGAACATGATGAACTATTTCGATTAAGTAAGCTAACTCCGGCCCAAGACGCGACGGCCGGCTGCTAATCTCGTGGCACAAGCGCACGCCATTCGATACCCTGAATGAACCCGCATTTCTGGGGGGTACGAGAATGGGTGCATCGGCCAGTCAATTCGTTCAGGTTCTTGGCGAGTTAAAGCTGGCGTCGGTCGACCAGATCGCCGCCGCGATCGAGTCGCTGCCGAAGGAGCAGCGCGACGACGTCGCCCAGATCGCGCAGGTTTTGGTCCAGCGCGAGTTGCTGACGCGATTTCAGGCCAATGCCATTTACAGCGGCGGCCATAAGAACCTGGTACTCGGCGAGTACCTGATCCTGGAGAAGATCGGCGCCGGCGGCATGGGCCAGGTGTTCAAGGCCCGACACCGCCGCATGAAACGCGTCGTGGCGCTGAAGGTGCTCTCGGCGGCCGCCATGAAGGCGGGCGATGGCGCGGCACGCTTCCAACGCGAGGTCGAAGCGGCCGCGCGGCTCTCGCACGTCAATATCGTCACGGCGTTCGATGCCGGCGAAGCGAACCAGGTGCAGTACCTGGTCATGGAGTTTGTTGACGGCCGCGATCTGGCAAGCGTTTCAAAGAAGCGCGGGCCGCTGCCGATCGAACAAGCGGTCGACTTCGTGCTGCAAGCGGCGCGTGGGCTGGCTTACGCCCACAGCAAAGGGGTGGTGCATCGCGACATCAAGCCCGGCAACTTGCTGCTGAGTCGCGAAGGCTCCGTGAAAATTCTCGACATGGGCTTGGCTCGGTTTGAATCGTCCTCATCGATCGAAGGGCTGACCGTGACGGGCAACGTCCTGGGCACGGTCGATTACATGGCCCCGGAACAGGCGGTTGATACGAGCGCCGCCGACGCCCGGTCCGATATCTACAGTCTGGGCTGCACGTTGTATCGGCTCGTGGTGGGCGCGAATATTTACGAGGCCGATACGCCGATCTCAAAACTCTTGGCCCATCGCGATCAGCCGATTCCGCCGCTGGTATCGAACAAGTCCGACGTGCCGGCTGCGGTCGATGAGGTCTTTCGCAAGATGGTCGCGAAACGTCCGTCCGATCGCTTCCAGTCGATGATCGACGTGATCGCCGCCCTTGAATCCGCGATGGCGACGACTGACGTGCTGGCGGGCAAAATGTCCAGCGGTAGCTCGGCCAGCTCGATCATTCGCCGAGTCGGCGAGGACTCTGGGGTCGATTCGAGCGGCTCGGTATCAGGATTGTCAGGCCTATCGGCGCCGACGTCGGATCGCCCCTCGTCCACGGGTCGCATTGCTGGCGAAGCCACCACGACCCCGGCATCGGCCGCGGCGCACGAGATGATCTCCGCGGCCATCCGTCGACGCCCCGCCGTAAAGTTTGCCGCCATCGGCGGAATTGCCGCTGTCGTGCTGCTCGCGATCGTTATCGCGGCGATCAAGCTCGGCAGTTCGCCGACCAGCGAAGTAAGCTCGTTGCCGACCGTCCAGCCAGAGGGCGACTCCACGTCGACGATCGAAGTCGCCGCGCCAAAATCTCCCGAAGCGATCGCGGTCGAGTTCGTGCTCGACCACCACGGCACACTCCAGGTTCGTGCGCCGAATGCGGACGCGCCGCTGGTCGTCACGAAGAAGGACCAGCTTCCCAGCACGCCGTTCACCGTAACGGGCGTCATGTTGACGGAACAAGGCACGTTGGCCAACGGCCGGCTCGAACCGCTCGGCGCTTTCAAACAGCTCGAAGCCCTGGACGTGCATGGCAGCCGTTGCAGCGATGCCGGCCTGGCGGACATCGCGGGAGCGACGGCGTTGAAGAACCTTTCGGTGGCCGCGACCGAGGTCGGTGATCCTGGCGTCGCGCAGCTAAAATCGTTCCGGCAGCTCGAGCAGCTTGACCTGTCAAAGCTTAAGCGAGTCACCGATGCCGCGGTCGCGTCGCTCGTGGGATGCAAGTCGCTGACGAAGCTGTCGGTCGTGGAAACAAGCATCACGACCACCGGCGCGGCGAATTTGATCGTCGGTCTGCCGAATTGTGCGCTCGCGCATAGTTTGCCGACCGACAAGGTGATGGAACTGGTCAATGCCAAGAAAGGCCCCGCGCCCTCGTCGACTCCGGCGCCGGCAGCGGGTTCGTCGGGGTCGTTGGCCGCGGCGATGCCGAAGCCGGGCGAAACCATCGACCTGCTGAAGAACATCGAGCTGAAGCGCGATTTGATCTGGGGCACGGCAATCAACGATGCCGGCTCGCTGGTCATGCAAGGCCAGAGCGGCGCTCGCGTTCGGCTGCAAACGCGCGCGCCCGAGGCCTATCGATTGACCGTCGTCGCCAGCCGGACGGAAGGCGGTCCGGGGCTGGTTCTGGTCTTGAAGGTTGGCAGCTCGAATGTCTTAGCCTATCTCGGGACCGACAATAATCGAATCAATGGGCTCGATTCTGTGGACCGATTCGACTTCGACCGCAACAGCACCGGCTCGAATATTCCAGCGTTTCTCGACAGCCAGCCGACCGAGTTTGTTTGCGACGTTACCAAGAACAGCGTGCGTGTCACACGCGGTGAGACCGTGCTCATCGAATGGTCGGGTGATCCGAAACAATTGGCGATCGACGGCAAGCGGAATGCTTCGGGCTACGATCCGAACTGCCTGGGACTGTTCACGCAAGGCGGCGCAGACTTCCGAATCACGAAGCTGCAGCTTTGGGTGCCGGACAGCCCCCAGTCGCTACTCGATCGGATCGCGGAATCGCCGTCGGCATTCGTGCCCGGCCAGGCCATTAATCTGCTGGAGCGCATCGATCTGAATCGCGACGTGGTCGTAGGGAAATGGCAATTCGACCGGCTCGGGTTGGTATCGCCCGAGGAGCAGCATGCGCGGCTGCAGATTCCGATCATTCCGCCGGCGGACTATGCGCTCGTGATTGAGACCGAGGTCATGAGCAGCCCTGGTGCGATTGCGGGTGTCGTCGTCGGTGGAATTCAGACCGGAGTTGCGTTGAGCTTTGGCGGCTCCGTGGGATTGCATCAGCTCGACAACAAGAATGCTGACGCCAATCAATCCACCAAGCGCGTGAGTGTAATGTACGACGGCCTGCGGCACCGATTTGTGTGTGTTGTTCGTGGGAACAAAGTGCAATTGTCTTGCGACGGCACGCAACTCTTTGAATGGAGCGGTGACCTGCGGCGCATTGGCATGGAATCGTATTTTCGTGTGCCCAATCGTCGGCAGTTGTTTCTCGCCGCCTGGTACCGGCAGCGCTTTACCCGTTACGACCTGATTCCGCTCGACGAGCACACGGTCGTTGGACCGCTGCTGGCAAGCCGACCGATCGAGTTTGATCCGCGGCTCACGCCCCCTGCCGACGTCGACGCCGCCGCTCGTCGCGCCCTGCGAGAGCAGTACAAAGGCGAGTTCGCAAAGGCCAAGCAGGCCAGCGAAAAGAGCGCATTGGCGCGCCAGCTGTACTTGTTGTCCTTCCGGTCGGAGAAGGACGCGGTCGCCCAATTCGCGTTGCTCAGCGAAGCACGCGATCTGGCGATCGACAGCGGCGAGCCCTACCTGGCCGATCGAGTGCTCGATGCAATTGCATACACCTATCAGATCGATGCGGCGGCAGCGAAGCTCGGCGCGTGGCCGAAGCTCGCTCCCAAAACTCGTTCACCGCAGGCGAATCGCGATCTGGCCGATACCGCGCTGGCGTTGGCCGCACGGCTTGCAGCGATCGATCAACACGACGATGCCAAGCGGATTGCCGATCTTGCTCCGATCGCGGCACGAAAGGCGCAAGATCCCGCGATCATCAAGCAGACGACGGAACAGGTCAAGCGGTTGTCGGCTTTGAAGACCGCCTACGAGACGGCGCAAAAGGCGACGAAAATGTTGGAGACCGAACCGCAAAACGCATCGGCCAGCGCTGCGGTTGGCCGGTACGAGTGCTTTCGCGAGGGAAACTTTGTTGACGGGATGCCCCGGTTGGCACGTGGCGATGATCCAGTGCTGGCCGAACTTGCACAACGCAGTCTGGCAACCAGCTTCGACTGCGATCGGGAAGCGGCGATGGCCGACGCCTGGTGGTCGCGTGCCGAGGCATCGAACGCTAATCGTTTCGATTGGCTTATGGGGGCGCGATACTGGTACCGGAATGCTCGCAAGGGTTTGACCGGTTTACCGCGCGAACGGGTCGATCAGCGGCTCGCCGAAATTGGCAAGCTGCGTGTGGGCGACAAATCCCTGCCGACATACCTCGATCTCAAAATCGCTGCGGGAATCAGCATGCAGTTTCGCCTGATTCCGCCCGGGGAATTCGTGATGGGGGACGTAGCGTCGAAAGACAAAGCGACCATCGGTCGTCGCGTGCGGATCACACGCCCGTTCTACATGGCAACCACCGAGGTAACGCAAGCGCAGTTCTCCGAAGTGATGGGAACACCCGAGCACCGCGAAGGCTCGCAGTTTCCGTATTACCGTGGCAACGGAACCGGCGATCAGCAAACGGCGGTTCGGTTTTGCGACCGCTTGCGCGAGTATGCCGACTTCGCGATGTTCGATCCTCGCCTGCCAACCGAGGCCGAATGGGAGTATGCAGCGCGGGCCGGAACAACCACCCGCTATTCATGCGGCGACGATCCTTCCCTGCTGACTGCCGTTGCCTGGTTCAATCGACCCGATCCGCAGCCCGTCGGCATGCTCCGCCCCAACGCCGCGGGCCTGTTTGACATGCACGGCAATGTCAGCGAATGGTGCAGCGACTGGGAGGACCGCATCTACTACGAGAAGTCGCCCGTTGACGATCCGACAGGACCTTCGACTGGAACGGCACGCATTTATCGCGGCGGTCAGCACTCGTCGAATGCCGATCAATGCCGGGTATTCGATCGCCGCAACGGCGCGACGGGGACCATCAATGTCGGCTTCCGCGTTGCACTCAGCCTATGACCTGCGCGCGATCGCTGAACGGGGCCGAAGGCCAAGCGGTGCGCGCCATCATCGCCAAAAGCCTTTGGACCGCGACCTCGGCGAATGCCGGATCGTTGATATGCAGATCGAGCTCCT
>DASZPI010000743.1:0-3075 GCA_035550355.1 Pirellulales bacterium | reverse complement strand
GCGAATTCGCTACCTGGTTGTGTTCGTCGCGACGCTGTGCGCGGTGCTGTTGTATGTCGATCGCATCTGTATCTCGTTCGTGATCGGCGACATCGGCAGCGATCTGTCGCTGGACCAGAAGCAAACCAAGTGGGTGCTCAGCGCGTTCTTCTTCAGTTACGCCCTGGCCCAGGTGCCGGCCGGCTGGATCGGCGACCGGTACGGGGCGCGTGGCACGATGGCGGTTTATATCTTGAGCTGGTCGCTGCTGACCGCCGCGTTGGGGCTGGCGCAGAGCTTGTACGCGTTGGTGTTGTTGCGATTGGGCTGCGGGCTGGCCCAGGCGGGAGCGTATCCGATTTGCGCCTCGCTGGTCGCGCGGTGGATGCCGCTTTCGGCGCGCGGCCTGGCCAGCAGCGTCGTGTCGCTGGGCGGTCGCCTGGGGGGCGCGGCCGCGCCGACGATCACCGGTTACTTGCTGCCGGTTGTCGGCAGTTGGCGCGGCGTGATGCTGGTCTATGGCCTGGCTGGTGTGCCGGTGGCCTGGCTATTCGTGCACTGGGTGCGTTCGGTTCCGCGGGCGCATCCGCGCTGCAACGATGCCGAATGCGAACTGATCGGCGAGCGGCCCACGTCGAGCGCTGCGACCGACGCGCGCGGCACCGTGTCTTGGCTGACGCTGGCCAGCGACCAGAGCATGTGGCTGATGTCGCTGGCGCTGTTGACCACGAACTTTGGTTGGGCGTTTCTGGTGACCTGGCTGCCGACCTATCTGGAACAGGTCTACGACGTGCCGACCAAGACGCGCGGCATCATGAGCAGCTTGCCGCTGTTCGTGGGCATGAGCGGCGGCGTGATCGGCGGCTGGCTGACCGATCGCATGACCATGCGGTTGGGCGTGCGCTGGGGGCGTGCGCTGCCGTTGGCCCTGTCGCGGTTTGCCGCTGCCGCGGCGTTCGTTGCTTGTCTGGTGATCGACGACCCTTGGCTGGCGACGATTGCGTTCATCGTGGTGTCGTTTGCCACGGACCTGGGCATCGGCGCGACCTGGGCCTTTGCGCAGGATGTGGGCGGGCGGAGCATTGGCGCGGTCCTTGGTTGGAGCAACATGTGGGGCAATCTCGGCGCGTGGTTGTCGCCGTTGCTGGTGGAAAGCGTGCTGCCCAGCGACGGTGGAGATTGGTCTGCGGCATTCGCGATTTGTGCGCTTGCGTTTATCGTGTCGGGAGTTGCGTCGCTGGGCGTGCGGTCCGATCGACCGCTAGCACGGGGCGACTCCGCCTTGCATTGACCGGGCGTGCGACGATAATAGGGGCCACTGCCATCGATTCCCGCCGCAGGTGTCCTCATTGGGCCAGTGTCCTCATTGGGCCGGTGACCTGATGGGCCAGTAACCTGGTTGCACTCAGGGGAGAGGAGCCTCATGAGTTGTCGTCCATTGCTCGCCTGGTGTCTGCTGCTTGTGCTCGCCGCGGGGCGTTGCCCGACGGCGACGGCCGACGATGCCAGCAATGCGGTTGCGACCTCCGCGTCAAGTGCCGCAACGGAAGTTGCCGTTTCGAAGCTGTCGATCCATGCGGGGCAAGCGCTCGAAGGGCCGATCGTGCTGCGCGGCCGCGATGCGCGCCAGCAACTGGTGGTGCTGGCCGAAATGGCCAAGCCGGGCGATGCCGCCCCAAAGCTGCGCGATGCGACACGCGACGTAAATTTCGCGCTCGCGCCGCCGGGCATCGTCAGCATCGATGCCAGCGGCTACATCGTGCCCCTGGCCGACGGCAAAGCGATGCTCAACGTTGCCTTGCCCGGCGGTCCCAGCGCCTCGCGCGCTGTGCAGGTCGAAGGCTTCGACCACGAGCTGCCGGTCAATTTCCCGAATCAGATCGTGCCGATTTTCACCCGTTTCGGCTGCAACGGCGGCGGATGTCACGGCAAATCGGGCGGTCAGAACGGCTTCCGCTTGTCGCTGTTGGGCTTCGAGCCGGGCGAAGACTATGAGCACCTGGTGAAAGAGGGGCGCGGCCGACGATTGTTCCCCGCCGCGCCCGAGCGCAGCCTGTTGCTGGCCAAAGCGACCAATGAACTACCGCACGGCGGTGGGCCGCGCATGGAGCGCGATAGCCACGAGTATCGGCTGCTGGCACGCTGGATCGGACAAGGCATGCCCTACGGCAGCGCCAGCGATCCGACGGTTGCGAAGATCACCGTGTTCCCGGGCGCGCGTTCGATGAGCCGCGCCACGGCGCAGCAGTTGATCGTGCTGGCGCACTACAGCGATGGATCGATCGAAGACGTCACGCGATTGGCCAAGTACGAGGCCAACGACACCGAAATGGCCGAGGTCAGCCCGCGCGGCCTGGTGCGCACGCTCGACTTGGCCGGCGACGTGACGATCATGGCCCGCTACCAGGGCAGCGTTGCCGTGTTTCAGGCCACCGTGCCGCTGGGCGCGACCGTCGAGCAACTTCCCCCAGCCAAGAATTTCATCGACGAGCTGGTGTTCAAAAAGCTCGTGGCGCTCGGCCTGCCGCCGTCGGAAGTGTGCGACGACGCAACCTTTTTGCGCCGCGCCACGATCGACATCGCGGGCCGCCTGCCCACGGTCGAAGAGGCCGAGGCGTTCATCTCCGACCCGGCCAGCAACAAGCGCGAGCAGCTCGTCGACCGACTGTTGGCCAGCGGAGATTATGCCGACTATTTTGCCAACAAGTGGAGTGCCCTGCTCCGCAACCGCCGCCGCCAGCCGAGCTTTATGCACGGCACGTACCGCTTTCACGAATGGATTCGCGACAGCCTGTACCACAACATGCCGTACGACGAATTCGTGCGTTCGATTCTCGCCGCCAGCGGCGAGGTCGACGATCACCCGCCGGTGACGTGGTACCGCGAGGTCAAGGACACCGAACAGCAGGTCGAGGACAGCGCCCAGTTGTTCCTAGGCATGCGCATTCAGTGCGCGCGATGCCACCACCACCCGTTCGAAAAATGGAGCCAGCGCGACTATTACTCGTACGGGGCATTCTTCGCACAGGTCGGACGCAAGCCCGGCGTCGGCATCGACGAGCAGGTGATTTTCCACAAGCGCGGCAGCGCCGGCTT
>DASZPI010000742.1:0-4267 GCA_035550355.1 Pirellulales bacterium | reverse complement strand
TCGACTCCGCGCGTCGATTGCAAAATGCCGTGCGTGACCAGGCTGCGCAGGATTTGCAGCAAGAAGCGCTCGGGCATTTGTCCTTGCGAGGCGAGCTGACTGCATGGCACCGGACGACTGCCGTCGGCCCGCGCGAGTTGCAAAACCGCCTGCACCGCATACGTAACGGTTCGTGAAATCTTCACGGCCGACCACCCCCGATCGAACGCGTTGAACGTGCGCGACGAAGTGCCCGCACGTACCAAGATGGCGGCTAGAGCAGTCGCCATTTCCCCCAATTCCCACTCGACGCGCCGATTATTCCGCCCGAGGCTGACAAGTGTCAAACATATTCGCGCCGTACATGAAGAAAAAGTAAGGCTTCAGCCGCTAGCGATAATGAGCCGGCGACCGCCGCCTCAGGCGGTGCGTTCTGAGACCGTCGATGTCCCGCTGCTCGACGGCTGCCGCATGGCATGCCAGAACAGGGCCGCAGCGCCGCAGACCAGCATGCTGTCGGCAATGTTGAAATTCGGCCAGACCCAGCCCTCGTACTGCAGCAAAATCCAATCGCGCACGGCACCAACCGGGCGCTCATCGCTGCCGGGCAGAGTCCACAGGCCGAGGCGATCGTACAAATTGCCGAGGATGCCGGCCATGATCGAGGCCAGCGCGACATTCAGCAGGGCATCGCGCGCCGCCCCGGCAATGAACAGCCAGTACACGATTGCCGCCGCTGCGGCGATCGACAACGAAGCGAAAAACCAAGCTTGTCCCTGGCCAATGCCGAACAACGCGCCGAAGTTCAAGCTTGTTTGCAGGCCCGCGAACTCAGGCCAGATCCACTCGGGCTGCACGCACGGATAGCCAAGCCGGTTGAAGATCCACTGCTTGCTCCACAGATCGGCAGCGCAGCCGATGGCGACAATCGCCGCAAACACGAAGTACCGGTTCATGGGGACCGACATCCTGTCAGCCACGGTTTGGAAAGCAGCCTGTTGGCTCGAGCCATGCTGGGACAGGCCCTGCTCGGACAGCCCCTGCTTGGACGAGGCCTGTTGGCGGGAATGATGCACGACCATCAGCGCCATCCACGCTCAAATCGCCCCCCCGACCCGCCTTGCGCCGCTGCCAAGGCGGTCATCAGCCGCGTTCTAGCAGTTCCGCACAACGCACACAAGTCGGCGCGTAGGGGATGGCATTCAGACGGGCCTTGGGAATCTTGACGCCGCACTCTTCACAAATGCCATAACTGCAGTCCTCGATCCGCTCCAGCGCCGACTCGATCGACGCGAGCACTTCCTCTTCATTTTCCATCAGGCTGAGCGTGAACTCTTGTTCAAAGTTATCGCTGCCGAGGTCGGCCATGTGGATCGGCATGCTCGAAGCCTCGGGGCTGTCGAGCCGGCTTTTCTTGAGCGCCGCGTCGGCCATCTGAGTAACATCGCCTCGCAGGCGAGCACGCAAAGCCAAAAGCCGCTCCTTGTAGACCTTACTCTCAGCTTTCTTCATTACTCGAGGCTCCCGCGCTTTCTGCCTGATGGGGTCATTTCGCCTGGAAACAGAACCGCTATTGTAAACCACAGCAGTCGGCTGTCAAACTAGCAGCGCTATGTTCTCGTTGCGTGTGATTTACTTTAAGCTCCTGTAAGAAAAGAACATGCGGTGCCTGGTAGGGCCCCGCCCCGGTGAACAACCGCAGCGTCCGCCGCCAACTTGTCGCCGCCGGCGCTCGACTCTAGACTAGCGTGTCCTGTGCCGTCGTTTTTCGCACGGCGGTTCGAGTTGGCGGGCTCTGCACCCCCCAGGTTTTCCATGACCGAGCTGGCGTTTCAACAGTGCATTTCGCCAGCGTGCGCTCAAACGTACTCGGTCGACGAAAGCCTTGTCGCCTGCCCAGCCTGCGGCGAGTTGCTCGACGTCACCTACGACTGGCAGCGAATCAAAGCCCCCAGCGATTGGAAGTTCTTTGAGGCCAAGTGGTCCCGGCGATTCGACCCGCATTGCTTCAGCGGCGTTTGGCGGTTCCACGAGTTGCTGCCGTTCGCCCCGCCGCAGCACATCGTCACCATCGGCGAAGGGCAGACCCTGCTGCAAAACTCAAGCGGGGTCGGCCATTACGTCGGCCTGAACCCCGGTCGGCTGTGGCTGCAATACGAGGGGATGAACCCCTCGGGCAGCTTCAAAGACAACGGAATGAGCGCGGCGTTTACCCATGCCAGCATGGTTGGCGCCACCCGCGCCGCCTGTGCCTCGACCGGCAACACCAGCGCCTCGTTGGCAGCCTACTGCTCGGTCTCGAAGCGGATGCGGGCGGTCATTTTCGTTGGCAGCGGCAAGATCTCGTATGGCAAGCTGTCGCAGGCGCTCGACTATGGCGCCCTGACCGTCCAGATTGCCGGCGACTTCGACGACGCCATGGCCCGGGTCAAGGAAGTCTGCTCGCGCTTGGGCATCTACCTGGTCAACAGCGTCAATCCGTTCCGGCTCGAGGGGCAGAAAACGATCATGTACCGGGTGCTCGAAGCCCTGCGCTGGCAACCGCCCGACTGGATCGTCGTTCCCGGCGGCAATCTCGGCAACTCGAGCGCGTTCGGCAAAGCTTTCATCGAGCTGAAGCAACTGGGACTGATCGATCGAGTGCCGCGCCTGGCGATCATCAACGCCGCCGGGGCCAATACCCTGTACCAACTGTACGAACGCCAAGGGCTGCGCTGGAACGGCGGCCGACCGCAATCGACGGTGACCACCGATTACTACGGCCGACTCGATCTCGAACAGCGCCGAGCGTCGACGATCGCCAGCGCGATCGAGATCAACCGACCCGTCAACTTGAATAAGTGCTTACGCGCCTTAGAATTTTGTCGCGGCGTGGTCCGCGAGGTCACCGATCAGGAAATCCTCGACGCCAAGGCGCAGGTCGGCGCCGGCGGCTTGGGCTGCGAGCCGGCCAGTGCCGCCAGCGTTGCCGGCGCCAAACAACTGTGCGCCGAGGGTATCATTGGACGCGACGAGTCGGTCGTGTGTATCCTGACCGGTCACCAGCTCAAAGACCCGACCGCCACGGTCGCCTATCACACGACCGATCAAGCCAAGTTCAACGAGGTGCTCGGCAGCCGCGGCGTCAAGCGCGCCGCGTTTGCCAATCGCGCAGTGAGCGTTCCCAACGATCTCGACGAGATCATCAAAGCGCTCAGGTTGTACAGTTAAAATGCACGCCACCGAAAAGGCCGAACTTTCGCGGTGCGACAGTCGAAAGCAGCATTAGCGGCGCATGCCACGTTTGGTTCCGCACGCCAGCGGTGAACCGATTCCCCCGACCTCACGTCGAAATCGATTGCCATGGCTAATCTCGTTGCTCGATGGAACCGGATTTGGGAAATGCGCGTCCGCGTGTCGACGCTGGCGACCCTGGCGGCAGGCATCGGCCTGTTCGCCTTCGCCTGGTGGTACGCCGCCAACCTGAAGCTCGAACCCAAGCACCTCGCGGCCGGTCAAGAGCCGGGCGGAACACTGATCATCTGCGGCGGGGGCGAGGTGCCCGACGACGTCACGAAGCGCTTCGTCCGCCTGGCCGGCGGCCGCGAAGCCCGGCTGGTGATCATTCCCACCGCCCATTACGAGGAAGATGTCGTCAATCCTCGCGACTCGCACATCTCGGAAGTGACGGCCGACTGGCAGGCCCAGGGCGTGGCTCGCATTACCTTTCTGCACACCCGCGACCGTGCCACGGCCGACGACCCTGAGTTCGTCGAGCCGCTGACCGACGCCACCGGCGTGTGGATCGAAGGGGGCGACCAGGAATGGCTCACCGCCCCGTATGTGAACACGCTGGTCGAGACCGAGATGAAAGCCCTGCTGGCTCGCGGCGGCGTGGTGGGCGGCAACTCGGCCGGCGCCGCGTGCATGACGCGCGTCATGATTGCCGCCGGCCGCAGCGCCCGCGAAGGCGAAGGCTTTGATCTGATTCCCGGCGCCGTGATCGACCAACACTTCCTGAAGCGCAATCGGTTAAAACGCCTGCTCGGGTTCTTGGGTCAACACCCCGACCTGATCGGCTTTGGAATCGACGAACAAACCGCGCTCGTCGTGCGGGTGCGCGACATGCGCCTGAGCGTGATCGGTCAATCGTACGTGCTGGCCTACGTGCCCGAAAGCAACGAGCACGCCGCACGTTTCGAAGTGCTGCAACGCGGCGACATGACCGACCTGGTGTCGCTGCGCGAATCGGAATCGCCGATCGAGTCGATCGCCGATCTCGACGAAATGCTCACCGGCGGCCCGGTGA
>DASZPI010000741.1:0-2063 GCA_035550355.1 Pirellulales bacterium | reverse complement strand
GCCGCCGAATCCGCCACCGTGTCCGCCTCCGCCGCCGTGACCACCGCCGTGGGCGTACACCACTGCTGTCGATGCGGCGACGATCGTCGCCGCTGCGCACGCCGCGCACCTACGCAAGTTTGCGTTCATACCAATCTCCCCTCAAAAGAATCCGACCGCGCCATGCCGAGCCATCGACACCGCGCACGAAAGGGGATTTGCGCAGAACCCCCTTGCATCATTGCTTTTTCTACGCACGATTCAATCTGGCTGTTGGCCGAATCGTCGGTTGATTACATTAAAACCTTGTAATTGCCTCGCTTCGCCTCCCCAACCACCGTCAGATACCGACGAGCTTACCTCCATGATTTACTGCCGCTGCCGAAGCGTTGTCGTTGGCCTGATCAGTGTATTCACCGGCGCAACGGCGTGGCCTGCCGCCGAAGCGATTGCCGCCGATCGCGAGTCGTCGAGCTTCGTTGAGCTGTTCAACGGCAAGGACCTGGCCGGCTGGGTGGTTCCCGAAGGCGACAACGGACACTGGCGCGTGGTCGATGGCGTGATCGACTACGACGCCCAAAGCGAGGCCACCGGCGACAAGAATCTGTGGACCGAGAATGAATACGGCGACTTCGTGCTGCGCATCGACTGGCAGATCAAAGAGACGCCGTATCTCAACCCGCGCGTGTTCATCGTCAAGCCCGACGGCACTCACAAGCGCGATGCCGATGGTAAAGAGATCCAGATCACCGTGCCCGACTCCGACTCGGGTGTTTTTCTGCGCGGCGAAGGCAAGAGCCAGATCAACATCTGGTGTTGGCCCGTCGGCTCGGGCGAGGTGTATGGCTATCGCATGGACAAGAAGATGCCTCCGGAGGTGCGTGCGGGCGTGACGCCCAAGACGCTGGCCGATCGCGACATCGGCCAGTGGAACACGTTCGAGATCACCATGCGCGGCGACCGGGTGACTGTCGTGCTCAACGACGTCACCGTGATCGAGAAGGCACAACTTCCGGGTATTCCTACGCGTGGTCGCATCGCGCTGCAACATCACGGGGCGATGAAGAACGGACAGTGGTCGAGTCCGCCGGCGCTCGTGCGTTTCCGCAACATTTCGATCAAGGAGCTGTGAGCATGCGTGGTTTCCATCGGCGCGATTTTCTGACGGCCGCGGCCGCCAGCACGCTGGGCGGCGGGTTCTTGCGACTGGCCGCGGCTGCCGAGAAGCCAAAATCGCCGAACGCGCGGCTCGGTATCGGCGCGATCGGACTGCGGTACCAGGGGACGGTCATCACGCTCGTCGCCCAACAGTTCGGCCAGATCGTTGCGCTGTCGGATGTCGACCGCAACGTGCTCGAGCAAGCCCGGGCGAGTTTCGGCAGCACGCCGAAGATTTACGACGAATACGAGAAAATGCTGGCCGACAAGAACGTCGACGTGGTGCTGATCGGCACCCCCGACCATTGGCACGCGAAGATGGTGATCGACGCCTGCCGCGCCGGCAAAGATGTGTACGTCGAGAAGCCGCTGACGCTGACCATCGACGAGGGCAAGATCATCGAGCGCGTGGCCCGCGAAACCGGCCGCGTGGTGCAGGTCGGCTCGTGGCAGCGCAGCGATCATCGCTTCCGCCTCGCGGTCGAGATGGTGCGCCAAGGTCGCTTGGGCAAGCTGGAGCGCGTCGATGTGGTACTCGGCAAAAATGGAGTGGGCGGGCCGTTCGAGCGGCGCCCCGTGCCTGGCAAGTTGAATTGGGATCGCTGGCAGGGGCAAACGCCCGACGTGCCGTATCTCGAAGAGCGCTGCCACTACAACTTTCGCTGGTGGTACGAGTATTCGGGCGGCCAGATGACCGACTGGGGCGCGCACCACATGGATATTGCCCAATGGGCGATTGGCGAGGTGCCAATCGAGATCGCCGGCACCGCCAAGCTGCCGACCACTCGCGACGGCTTCAACGTGGCGCTCGATTTCGCGGCCAAGTATCGCTATCCCAGCGGCGTCGAGATGACCGTCAGCGACACCGGGCGCAACGGCATTTTGTTCACCGGCAGTGAAGGGCGGATGATCGTCAACCGCAACAC
>DASZPI010000740.1:0-17844 GCA_035550355.1 Pirellulales bacterium | reverse complement strand
GTATGCGTGGCAGTTCGTGCAGCCGGGCATCGCCTTCGCCTCGAACACGATCGTCTTCGCCACGCTTTACAAGGTGTTCCCCAAGGACCGTGTCCGCTGGCGCGAGGCGCTGCTGGGGGGCATCCTGGTCGGCATCATCTGGCAGCTCGGCCAGTACGCTTTGGCCAGCTTTGTGATCTCGTCGAAGTATAGCGCCTACGGCGTGGTCGGTTCGTTCATCGCCATCATGGTCTGGATGTACTACGGCAGCGCGGTGATTTTTTTGGGCGCCGAGTTCGTCAAGGCGATCTGCGTCGGGTGCCGCCGCAACACGCACGAACCGGTTACCACGTCTCGATCCGCAACGGATGCTCGCGCATAAAGGCGAGCGCTTCGTCGCGCGTGAACACGCTTTCGGTCGCCGAGATCGATCGCACGCAGCTCGCGCCCAAGGCGCTGCCCCAGGCCAGGCATTGTCGCGTGTCGCCGCCGTCGAGCAGCCCGGCAATGTAGCCCGACGTGAAGGCGTCGCCCGCGCCGGTGCCGCCGACAAACGGCACGCGATGAGCCTCGGCAAACAGCCGCTCGTCGGGGCCGGCCACGATCGTGCCCGAGCTGCCGCAGGTGATGACGACGGTTTTGGCGCCCGCTGCGTGCAGGCGTTGCGCCTGTTGGCGTGGGTCGTGGGCGCCGGTGAGCAGTGCCGCTTCGTCGGTGTTCGGCAGAAACACGTCGGTCTCGGGCAACAGCGGGTCGAGCTGGCTACGGTAATCGCCCGGGCCGGGAATCACGACGTCGAGCACCGTAACGACTCCCGCCGCACGTGCGCGGCGGAACAGCTCGGCCAGCCGCGGCGGATCGAGCGCCGGCAGCAGCAAGTAGCCTCCGATGTACAACACGCGGCAGGCCCCCAGGGCATCGAGCGGCAGATGCTCGATCGCCAGGTGTGCGTTCGCCCCCACCGAGTGGATGAAGCGCCGATCGTCGCCTGCCACGTTGATGATCAACGTTCCCGAGGTGTCGATGCCGGCCAGGCGATGAACTCCCTCGGTGCGTGCCCCGGCACGCTGCAAGGTGTCGATGATGAACTGGCCGAAACTGTCGTCGCCCACGCAGCCCACGACGCCGACATTCACGCGCTGCCGCGCCAAGTTCATCGCCACGTTCGAGGCGCAGCCGCCGATGGTCAGCGACAAGCGGTCGGCCAGCACCAGTTCGCCGGCCTTGGGCAGATGGCTGATCGGCGTGCACAGGTGATCGGCCACCAAAATGCCCACGCTCAAGCAATCGACGCGCGGGGCTTCTGGTCCGGCATTTGCTCGGCTCATACGGAAAACACCTAACTGTGGCCGAAGGACATCTTGACCGGCAAGGGCTAACCTACGTACAGTCCGCACCTTGCGATAAGACCGTGAAGCCTTGTGCCGACTCAGGCGGGCACGGGCCCGTGTTGTTCTAGCAACTGCAAGATGCCGTTTCTAGTTGCAGCGCTGCTCGTGAAATAACGGATGTCGCTGGGCGCGAAGCCCGCACCGCCGAGGGTCATGGAAGGCCTGTTACGCGGAGGACTAGCATGCGAACGTGTGCCAGCGTGTGGTTCGTGGCGGCCGTCTCGGGTGGGGTCTCGTTGCTCGCGGCCGCCGAGCGGCTTCCCTCGGCAACCGACCCCGGGCCGGTGCGCGTCGCCTGGCTGATCGACGAGATGCGCAGCGATTCGTTCGCGGCGCGCACGCACGCCATCGAAGCGCTCGAGCAGCTCGGCCCCGCAGCGCGCGGGCAACTCGAAGCCGCCGCCGCCGATACCGACCCCGAAGTCAGCCTGCGCGCTGCCGAGCTCTTGGCTCATCTGAAGGTCGACGACCTTTGGAACGCCAGCACGGTGAGCATTCCCGAGGACTGCACGTTGGCGGCGAAGATGCTCGAGGCCGCGGCCGATCAGACCGGCAACCACATCTTGTTGGGCGACCAATACGGCACGTTCCACGACCAGCCGATTTCGCTCGAGCATCGCACGGGGAATTTTTGGGTGCTGGTCGACGAGATTTGTCGCAAGAGCGGCAATCGCGTTCGCGCTCATTACGACACGCGCCAACCGGGCTTGGTGGTGGTCGCGGGAACGCCGGCCAAGTTTCCCGTGGCGTATTTCGGCCCCCTCCGCGCCCAGATCTGCGGCGCCAGGCGGGTGTTTAGCGAATCGCTCGACTACGAGGACCTCGATTCCGAGCTGACGCACACCTTTCAGCTCAACTTGCAAATGACCTGGGAAGACCAGTTCCGCCTGGTGGCGTATCGCTCGCATGTCGAGCTGGTTTCGGCCGTGACCGACACCGGCGACGAGCTGGCGGCCACGAACCCCTCCGACAATGGCTGGAACGTGGCGGGCTCGGGCACCCGGCAACTGTCGATGAGCTTGCGCCTGCATCCGCCGGCAACCAAGGCGCGGCAGTTGAAGACGCTGGCCTTGCGCTGGGGATTGGTGGCCGTGGGCGACATGGCCACGCTCGAGATCAGCAATTGGCAGCCGGGCCAGCGCTATCAGCGCGACGACATTGAATTGGCGATCGAGGAGGTCGAAGCGACCGGCGATGGCCGGTACGAAATTACCATCCTGTTGGAGCGTGGCCTGGTGGTGGCCGACCCGCAGGAAGTGCTGTTTCAGGAAACCGAGTTGGAGCTCGTCGACACGCAAGGCCGGCCGATGCGCAAGCACGGTCAAACCAACAGCGCCACCGACACCGGTGCGAAGATCAAAGTCACGTTCCAGGGCGAGGACGACGACGCGGCCCCGCAGCTGCTACGCGTGACCTATCCACGACTGCGGGCCGAGCGCTCGGCCGAGATCGTGTTTCATGGCGTGCCGCTGCCGACCGGGCGGCCCGAGTGATCGGGCGGCAACCGAGTCGCTGATCGTGCCCATGACGGCGATCAACGTTTTGTGCTGACCGCGGGCTTGCCGCGCCGCTGGGCGAACATCCAGGGCAACAGCTCGGCTTCCTTGTGCGCCTTCAGCGGAGTGTCGCCGTGCGCCGCGCCCGGATACTCGGTGTACTGCGGGCGGCCGCCCGATTTTTTCAGGGCGGCGATCATGTCGTGTGCGCGGGCCACGGGAACGGTCTTGTCCTTGGCGCCATGAAAGACCCACGTGGGCACCTGCTTGCCCAGGGCTGCCCGGGCGGGGTCGCCGGCGCCGCTGATCACCACCGCCGCCGCGAACATGGCTGGCGCCCGGACCAGCAAATCCCACACGCCGCAGCCACCGTTGGAAAAGCCCATCAGAACAACCCGGTCGAGGTCGATCGGATGCTCGCGCGCCAGCGCCGGGATCAGCAAGCCGACCAACAGAATCGAATCCTGCGGTTGCGTGCGGAACGGGGTGTTGACATGAAAGTCGGGCTCCGCGACCCAGACGTCGGGCGCCTGCGGCACGGCGACGAAGCACGGATATTTCTTGCGCACGTCCGACAGCAAGAACAGCGAGGCGCCGCTGTTGGCGGCCTTGATCGGCTTTTCGTTGTCGGTGCCGCGCTCGCCGTAGCCATGCAGCAGCACGACCAATGGGTAGCGCTTCCCCTTTTCAACCTCAACGGGTCCGAGCAGGCGATACGGAAGTGTTTTGCCGGCGGGACCTGCGAACTTGCGGGCGAGGTACTCGGCCCCGTCGGCAGCGACGCCGCACGTGGTCAGGGCCAGCGCGGCACTCAACAAGCTGCGTGCGATCATCCCACCGTGATACTGCAGTGGGGCCGAGCACTCAGCAGTCGCCGGGCCGAATGGGTTAACTTTTCGACATCGCCGGCTCGTTGCCAAGCCGCGGCTCGCAATGCCCGAGGCGTGTGAGGAACTGAGCCAGTTGGAAATGGTGCGACATGGGTGCCTGGGGTCGAGCGCAGCGAGCCCCCAGGCACGCTAATTCAAATCGGCCCACGATCGGGTAGTGGCTACTCGATTTTGTTGCTGGGCCGGGCGATGAGTCGAAGCTGCGGAACCTCGAAGCGGCGTTCGCTCGATTGGCCTGCTGGTATAACGACTGCTGGCAGACGCGCCGGCCCGGCGCCAGCGGCAAGCTACGCTCGACCGCTGCGATGATGAACGGCCTGGCCGGCCACGTCTGGTCGTTCGCTGAATTGTTTGATGCCGTGCTGGTCGGATAGAATGCGGCCATGAACGAAAATCAAGCGAAGGAACGGTTGTCAGCTCTCGACCAACTGCAATCCGCACAGGCGATGATTGCGGAAGGCCGCAGGGAACTAACCAGGGCGCAGGAAAAAATCGACAAGGCCCAGGCGCTAATCGACGCATCCGCAAAGATTCTGCGCGAAACCTGGCGCGAGCGTGCCCCAGGCGAAATGTAGAGCGCCGCGCAAAGCGAGCGAGCCGATGGCGGCTCGGCAGCCGGTACACGACCCAAACGCACCCGGCACGCTTGGTGGTTCGACGCGGTTCTCGGCCCAGCAACAAAACTCTCAGCCACTACCCACGATCGGGTCCGATTGACCCTGGTAATTTGTCGGCTTAGAGTACAGTTTTGAACTCCTCTCGAGGTGCGCATTCGCCGAACGCATGCTTGCTAAGCGCGTCATTCCGTGTCTCGATGTTGACGGCGGGCGCGTGGTCAAGGGGACCAATTTCGTGCAGCTCCGCGATGCGGGCGATCCGGTCGAGGTGGCTGCCCGCTACGAGGCCGAAGGGGCCGACGAGCTGGTGTTTCTCGACATCACGGCCAGCCACGAGTCGCGCAACATCACGCTCGACATGGTTCGCCGCGTGGCCGAGACGGTGTTCATGCCGTTCACGGTCGGAGGCGGCATCCGCACGATCGACGACGCGACGGCGCTGATCCAGGCCGGGGCCGAAAAGGTCAGCATCAACTCGGCCGCCGTGCGCACGCCGCAGGTCGTCAGCGACGTGGCTCGCAAGTTCGGCAGTTGCGCCACGGTGGTGAACATCGACCCGAAGCGCGTGCTGCGCGACGGCCGCGAGGTGTGGGAGGTGTTCATCAACGGCGGCCGCGTGCCCACCGGGCTCGAGGCCGTCTCGTGGGCCCGCGAGGTCGAGCGCCTGGGGGCGGGTGAAATTGTGCTGACCTGCATGGATGCCGACGGCACGAAGAATGGGTACGATTTAGAGATCACTGCCGCGGTCAGCTCGGTGGTGTCGATCCCCGTGGTGGCGAGCGGTGGGGCAGGGCGTCCCGAGCACCTGGCCGACGCGATCTTGGTCGGCAGGGCCGATGCGGCCTTGGCGGCGAGCATGTTTCATTTTGGCGAATACACGATCCGAGAAACCAAGCAAGTTATGGCCCGCCGGGGAGTGCCGGTGAGGCTGTAGGAAAAGCGGAAAGCGCAAAGCGGAACGATTGATCCGCTGCACCCCCGCTCTCCGCTTTCAGCTTTCCGCTTTAGAAGGAACAACATGGCTCATGCAACAGCCTCCGAGCCCGTGGCGGCTCCCGCACCTTCGAGCGACGCACTGGCTCAAAAGTTCCTCGTCAAAAAGGAAGAGCTGGAGATCGACAAGCTGTACCGGGCGCTGGTGCGGTCGAAGGGGAGCGACTTGCACTTGAAGGTCGGCCGCCCGCCGATCGTGCGCGTCAACGGCGCGCTGCGCCCCATGAACCGGCCGCCGATCGACGACGAGGAGATGATCCGGCTCTGCTTCCCGATGCTCAACGAGCGCAACCGGGGAATCTTCGAGACCACCGGCGGCGCCGACTTTGCCTATTCGATCGACGTCGATGGCACGCCGTGGCGGTTCCGCGTCAATTTGTTGCAGCAGCTCGGGCACGTCGGGCTGGTGGCGCGGCGCGTGAACCAGTGGATTCCCGACTTCGAAGGGCTGTACTTGCCGCCGAGCATGGTCGATCTGTGCAAGTTCCATCAAGGCATGGTGCTGCTGGCCGGCGTCACCGGCAGCGGCAAGAGCACGACGATCGCCTCGATGCTCAACTGGATCAACAAGAACCACAGCAAGCACATTCTCACGCTCGAAGACCCGATCGAGTTTGTGTTCACCGAGGACAAGTGTCTGATCAACCAGCGCGAAATTGGCCTCGACGTGAAGGACTTCGGCCTGGGAATGAAGCACGCCGTGCGTGAAGACCCCGACGTGATGCTGGTGGGCGAAATGCGCGACGAGGAAACGTTCCTCACCGCCATCCATGCCGCCGAGACGGGGCACCTGGTGTTCGGCACCATCCACGCGAGTAGCGCGCCGAGCACGATCGGTCGTATTCTCGACCTGTTCCCGCAGTCGATGCACTCCAGCCTGCGCAGCGCAATCGCCATGAACATGAAGGCGATCGTCGCCCAAAAGCTGCTGCCGAGCATCAAGGAAGGCGTCGGCCGCGTGCCCACGGTCGAGATCATGACGTTCAATCCCACCGTGCGCAAAATGCTGCTGGAAGAAAAGGACGAGAAGCTCAGCGACGTGATTCGCATGTGCGAGAAGGAAGGGATGCAAGACTTCACGATGAGCCTGAAGTCGCTGGTCGATAAAGAACTGATCGACCGGGCAACCGCGTTCGAGGTAGCGCCGAACGTCGAGGCCCTGAAGATGGCGCTCAAAGGAATCGCGGTGTCGCAACCCGGAATTCTTTAGTGGTGTAATGGGCAATAACTATTACAGAGCCCCGAGCGTAAGCGACGGGTGTTCCAACGTGGCACGTCGCACACCGGGCGCGTACGCTTCCGGTTCTGTTGTCCTGCTTGCCGCGCTGATCTTGATTTCGATCGATTCACCGGCCGCCGCGCAATCTCCCGGCCAGGCATGGCCGCCGAACCTCGACCAGCTTACCGGCCTGGCCGACACGGCCAAGTTTGTCCGCGGCACGGGCGGGTATTTCGGCCCCGTCAAGCTAGCCCTGTGCTGGCTGGTGTTCCTCGGCTGGGTGCGATCAACCGATTGGATGAATACCGACGGCATTCGCACCAAGGGCAACTACCAGGTTTGGAACCTGATCGCGGTCGGCAGCTTCGTGGGCGCGGTGTTGCTGGCCTGGCTGATCGATAGCTCGATCATGCTCACGCTGCCGTTGCTGCTGGTGGCGTGGATCGCGCCGCTGGGCGCGTACGTATTTCAGCGCAACAAGGCGAATGCCGGCAACGAAGTGTTCACCCCCGACCATATTCGCTTTGTGATCGCGCCGAAATTGGCGCGCGTCGGCATCAAGATCGCATCGCAGCCCGGCCAAAAGCGATCGAAAAACGCGCCGCCGCCGATCGACTACAAGGCCCAAGGCGCCGCCAACGATGTCGAAAACAACGCCAACCTGCTCAAGGCAAAGCATTCGCCGGGCTTCAATGCCACCGGCGAGCTGTTGCTCGAGGCGATCGCCAAGCGCGCCTACGCCATCATGCTCGACTACACCCGCGAGGCGACCACCGTTCGCTACCAGATCGACAGCGTGTGGACCGACAGCGGCGTCCGCGATCGGCCCAGCGGCGATTCAATCCTCGAAGTGCTGAAGACCCTGGCCAACCTGAAGCCCGCCGACCGAGCGAGCAAGCAATCCGGCACGTTCGGCATTCAGAAAGAGAAGCAGAAGTGGCAATGCCGCGTGATCTCGGCCGGCACCAAGACCGGCGAACGCGCGGTGGTGCAAATCGACGACGGCCGCGCGCGCAAAAGCAAGCTGTCCGACATCGGCATGCGGCAGAAGCTGCAAGACGACCTGAAGGCGATTCTCGGCGAGAAGCGCGGTTTCGTTCTTGTCTCGGCCCCTCCCAGTGGAGGCATGACCACGTTGCTCTCGGCCGTGGTCAGCGGTGTCGATCGGTTCATGCGCAACGCCGCGGCCGTCGAGTCGATCGCGAACAAGGACCTGGAAGTGGAAAACGTTCCGGTCAAGTTCTACGGCACCGAAGGCGAAACCGCCCCCGAGGTGCTCACGCAAGTCATCCGGCAGTATCCCGACGTGATCGTGGTCCCGGAGCTGAACGATGCAAAAATCGTCAGCACGCTTTGCGAGCAGGCGACGACCGAAGATCGCCTGATCGTCGGCGGCATTCGAGCCCGCGAGGCGGCCGAGGCCCTGCTGCGCGTGCTGGCGCTCAAGGTGCCGATGAAGCAATTCGTCCCGGCCATCACGGCGGTCGTCAACCAGCGATTGATTCGCAAACTCTGTGAGACCTGCAAGCAAGCGTACACGCCCACGCCGCAGATGCTGCAACAGTTGCGACTGCCGGCCGACAAGGTGACCACGCTGTATCGCCCCTTGCAGCCCACGGCCGAGGATCCGAAGCCGAAGTTCTGCGCCGACTGCAACGGCACCGGGTACCGTGGCGTCACGGGCCTGTTCGAGCTGTTGGTGCTCAACGACAACGTACGTGCGACGATCCTAAAAACTCCGACGGTCGAAGCGGTTCGCCAGGCGGCGCAGAAATCGGGCATGCGCACCTTGCAAGAGGAAGGCATCATGCTGGTGGCCCAAGGGGTCACGTCCATCCCTGAATTGAAGCGTGTCCTGACCGAAAAGGAATGACGAATGTCGAATGACGAATGTCTAAGCAATGACGAAGCACGAATGACGAACGGTCTTCGAGATTCGTCATTCGTCATTGGGACTTAACGATGGGCATCATCTTTCCGATATCCCTGATCCTGCTGATCGTCGTGATCGTGGCGTTCCGCCAGTCGGCCGGGTTGTGGAGCAACCTGATCATGCTCGGCAACACCGTGGTTGCCGCCCTGGTGGCTACGAACTACTTCGAGCCTTTGGCGACGAAGCTCAGCGGCATGCTGGCTGCGCTGGGCATGTATGCCGACTTCGTTGCGTTGTGGGTCCTCTTTGCGGCGACGGTGTTCGCCTTGAAGATTGCAACCGATTCGGTATCGCGGTACGTCGTGCGGTTTCCAAAGGTTGTCGAGCTGGCGGGAAACTATGTCGCGCTGTTGGCGCTCGGCTGGGTGGTCGTCTGTTTCACGGCAATGAGCATCCATACCGCTCCCTTGAGCCGCGAGCCATTCGCCGGCGGCATGAAGCCCGAGCAGGCGAACTTTTTCGGCTTTGCGCCCGACCGGTTGTGGCTGGGATTTGCACAACGGACCAGCCAAGGCGCACTGGCCGGCGGCAACGTGTTCGATCCCAACGGCGATCTCACGCTGCGCTACGCTGCCCGGCGCGAGCTGTTCGACCGGCCCGAACCGAAGAAGCCATGATGATGTTCGCGGTCCGGTTTTGTTGTGCCGCGGTCTTGCTTGCCGTGGCGACGGCCGATGCTGCCGGCCCATCGAGCACGCTGCAAATCGAGCCGATGCCGATTCTCACCGGGCCCGACGCGTTTCGCTTCACGCAGTCGCGCGCGGCGGTCATTCCCGGCGATCGGCCGCGGGTGTTGCTCACGACGCAAGCCACCGAGAAGGGCGGCGCCCATGGCTACCGCGACCTGTACGAGCTGCAAAGCAGCGATGGCGGCCGCACCTGGACCGAGCCGAAGGTGATCGACAACTTGCGTCGGGAAAAAATGCCGGGCGGCGACGAGCGGGTGATCGGCGACGTGTGGCCGCAGTGGCATGCCGCGACCGGCGTGGTGCTGGCCACCGGCAAGACATTTACCTTCCGCGGCGGCAAGACCGAAGACCGCTCGGCGGAGCGCGTGTCGTATACGGTCTACGACCCCGCCCAGCGCACGTGGAGCGGCTTGCAGTTGCTGGAATTGCCCACCAGCGATCATGCGGGCCAGCCGATGATCGCCGCCAACGCCGGCTGCAACCAACGGTACGATCTACCGAATGGCGAAATCTTGCTGCCGATTCGCTATCGCGGCCCCCAATCGCATTACGTCACCTTGGTCGCTCGCTGCCGCTTCGACGGCGCGATGCTCACGTATGTCGAACACGGCAGCGAGTTGAGCGTGCCGCGCGGTCGGGGGCTGTACGAGCCGTCGGTGGTCGGCAGCGGCGGACGGTATTTTCTGACCCTGCGCGCCGACGATACGGCGTACGTCGCGCGCAGCAACGACGGCATCCGCTACGAACCGATTGTCGAGTGGCGGTACGACGACGGCAAACCGCTGGGCAGCTACAACACGCAGCAACATTGGGTCGCGCACGGCGACCGGTTATGGCTGGTGTACACGCGGCGCGGCGCGAAGAACGACCACATCCTGCGGCACCGAGCGCCGCTGTTCATCGCCGCTGTCGATCGCGATCGGCTATGCGTGCTGCGCGCCACCGAACAGGTGTTAATCCCCGAGAACGACGCCAGCCTCGGCAACTTCGGCGTAACCGATTTCAGCGCCAGCGAGACCTGGGTCATCACTTCCGAGGAAGCGCTGCACCGCCAGCGCGAGCAAGATCGGAACAAGGTGCTTGCAGCACGGGTGCTCTGGCCCGACGGTTAGGCCAGCACGGTTGGATGTTTACGTTGCCGCAGCAACCATGGTCGTTGGCCTCGCAACCGCTGCTTTGTCGCGATCCAATCCGCGCATGATCATCGATACCCCGACGATGTTGTGCTGGCGATCGCGAATCAACGACATCGTCAGCGCGACCTGGATCAGCGTGCCGTCTTTGCGCCTGCGCGCGGTGTTCGTTTGGCCAACGTATAGCCCGACGCGCAGCTTGGCCAGCATCAGCGTTTCTTCGCCGGCCCGGTCGACCGGCACCAGGATGCTCGCATCGCGGCCGACGATTTCCTCGGCCGTGTAGCCCAGCAATCTTTCGGCGGCACGGTTCCAGGCGGTAATGCGGTCGTCGAGCGATTTGCTGATGATCGCGTCCTCGGTTTGATCGAGGACCGCCGACAGCCGGGCCAGGTTGTAATCGGCTTCGCGAGTCGCGGTCGCATCGCGACCGGTGGTGATGAAAAAGCTGTCGCCAGGCGCTGCCATCGAGGTCCAGCGGACCCACTTGTAACTGCCGTCCTTCGCCCGACACCGGATCTCCACCTCGGGCGTTTTTGCGCCCATCACCATTTGCCGAATCTCACGCCCCGCCTTTTCGCGATCCTCGGGATGTATCAGCAGCATGAACGGCGTGCCGATCAGTTCGGTCGCGTTGTAGCCGAACAGTTGTTGAGCCGCGGGATTGATGCTGACGATCGTGCCGTCGAAGTTCGCGATGCAGCACACATCCTGGATCAACTCGAACACCCGATGCTCGGCGCGTGCCCGAGTTCGAATCGTCGCCCAAACGGCGATGATCAGTCCGAGCGCCGCCAGCCGGCAATACAGCGTGACGTAATCGGCCTCGGCATGCAGCACCGATTCGACCGCAACCACCACGACGAGCCCGACGAGCAGCAATGGCAACTTGAGTCGCCACAGCAGATCGAGCAACACCCTTGGCCGCAGAAACTCGCCCAGTGAATTTTCAACCGCACGTCGCATATGAAAACCATAGGTCGCAACCGTAGGCGATGCATAAGCCGTTAGCCGTCGGGGGGTTGCATCCATGCCTCGCGGGTGGCCAACAACGCGTTGCCCGCCGTGCGAAGGGCAGGGCTCGAGCATGCAGCCGCACGATCGGCAAATCCGTTACGCGCTCCACGCGCTAGGCGCCAAACTTCGCGAGGACGTCGTGCAGTCGAAAGTGGAATTTGCCGAGTTTGCCGCCATAGTTGCCCGCGGTAATACGGACCACCCCCCGACCAGCGGCGGCGCGTGCGGCAAGGGCCATGGCACGGCCGACCGCCGCTTCATCGACGCCGTCGATCACCACTTCGTAGGCGCACGCGGCCGCAGGATGGAGCTGTGACGACACGTTCGCGCGCAGCGTCGGGCAGTACGCATCGGCGGTGCTGGCGAGCAACTTCTTATAGCGCGATCCAACTTTGCTGCCGCTGCGAGCGATTCCGCCCGGAAACGGCGTGATCACGCCCGGCAGCGCAGCCACCGCGTCGACCGCGCGCCGCGCCGAGTCCAGTGCGTCGGCCAGCGACGACGCTTGCAGGATCAGGTTTCCTCCCGCCACTCCCTTGCCCACACCGAGCCATTCTTCGACCACGAACTCGCCGTCCATCACCGGCACGCGCCAAAAACGCCGGCCGCCGAGCAGCTTGCTTTTTTGCCAACCGTCGCCGAAGTAGCGAATGTGCTTGCCTAAAGCCACGCGTTCGGCAGCGCTCGTAAGGCCGTTGAACACCGCGGTCGTTGGGCAGGTCATCAAACACTGGCCCGTGCGATTCGGCACCGCCTTCGTCAACGCATCGACCGAGAACCCGAACACCAGGATCGCCGCCCCCGCGCGGCCATCAGGCGTTTCGCTCGCCGCCAGCCACCGCTCGACACCGGTCTCCGCGTCGCAAGCAATCACCGAACTGCCGTAGCCGGTGAACTCGTGGGTCGCCGCGGCCAGCCAATGCTGGTCGTGCGCCGTGACGATCAGCCGCGTGTAGCGCATGCCGAATGCTTCGGCAAAGGTGTCCTCGATCTCGGTTTCACCAATGTTCAATCGCGACCTCAGCCCGGCAGCGGCTCGCTTCGATCGAACCATTATGCCGCCAATTCGGCACCCACCCTAGGGGCTGGCAATGTACAATTCAGTGTCCATGGGCGCACGATGCCGTCGACTCGCTGCCCAGGGTCCGGTTGACCGTTCGATCATCGCCATGCCAACGTCGCCGCTTCGGTCGTTGCTCATCGCCGTCGTGGTCTCGGGCGCCCTCGCGCCAGCCGCGCGGGCGCTGAACCCCGACCGCACGCTGACTCAATGTTTTCATCGCATCTGGCAGGTCGAGCAGGGCCTGCCCCAGGGGTCGATCTACGCCCTGCGGCAGAGCAGCACCGGCTATATCTATGTCGGCACGCAAGCCGGCTTGGTGCGGTTCGACGGGGCGCGGTTCGTCGCGGTTCGCGATCGCGACGCGATTCTTGCCGACGACCATTTATGGGTTCGCGACCTAGTCGAAGACGCGAACGAACGCTTTTGGATCGCCACCGACAGCGACGGGCTGATCGCCCTGGACGGTAACGTCGCGCGGCGCTTTACGCTTCGCGACGGCCTCCCGTCGGACGAGATTCGCTGCTTGCTGCTCGACCGGCAAGGCACGCTCTGGGTCGGTACGACCGCGGGCCTGGCGCGGCGTGACGGCTCGCGGTTCGTGCCCGTCGAACCCAAGCCGGGCTTTCCGCATGCCGTGCTTGCCTTATGTCAAAGCAACGACGGACGCATCTGGGCTGCTGGCGACAACCGGCTGATGGTCTACGCGCAGCAGTGGTCGGCCCAGCCGCTCAAGTCGATCGGTGCCGAGGCCTCGATCGAAGCGCTACTGGGCGCTGCGGACGGCTCGGTCTGGATTGGCGGCAGCCACGGTCTCGTCCGCTGGGCCGACGGCGTCGAGCGCATCTTCACCAAGTCCGATGGCCTGGCCGGAAACTCGATCTACTGTCTTGGGCAAGGCGCCGACGGCAGCATCTGGGCCGGCAGCCAGGAAGGTTTCAGCCGGTTGAACCGCGGCATGATCGACAACTTTCGCAAGCGCGACGGCTTGTCGCAAAGCTCGGTCTACGCGCTGATCGAAGATCGCGAAGGAAGCTTGTGGGTCGGCACGAAGCACGGTCTCAACGAGTTCAGCGATCGACGCACGGTTCCGTACACGGTGAACGAAGGCCTGCCCAGCAACGACGCTGGTCCGGTGCTGCAAGACTCCTCCGGCGACGTTTGGATCGGCACGCTCAACGCGGGCTTAGCGCGGCGCTCGTCGCGCGGCTTCGCATCGCTGACCACCGAAGATGGTTTGCCCAGCAATACGATCCTCGCGCTGGCGAGCTCCGCGCAAGGCGATCTCTGGGTTGGCACCGATCGCGGCGTCTGCCAGATGCGCAAACGAAAGATCGTCGCCCACTATACGACCGACGACGGTTTGCCGTCCGAGCAGATCCTCTGCCTGGCTTGCGATGCCAGCGGAGATGTTTGGGCGGGAACCGCCGCCGGACTGGTTCGCCTGCAGGGCCGGCAATGGACCCGTTCGCTCGACGAACCTGCGCTACGCGACCCCGTTCAGGCCTTGGATGTCGACGCCCGCGGCTGGCTGACGATCGCCACCGACCGCGGCGGTCTGTTGCGGCAAACCGAGGGAAAGCTGACGGTGCTCATTCCGGCCGCCAGCGGCGCGCGCAACATCAGCAGCTTTTTTGACGACCCGGACGGAACGCTTTGGGTCGGCACGCGCGGCGACGGGCTGAAAGCCTTCCACGACGACAAGACCTTCACCTACACGGTGAGCGACGGACTGTACGACGACGACATTTTCGGGCTCGTGGGAGACGATCACGACCGGTTGTGGATGGCCTGCAGCAAGGGGTTGTTCTACGTGACGCGCAGCGACCTGCGCCGCTACGCGGATCGCGAATTGGAGCGCGTCACGAGTACCCCCTTTAGTCCGCTCGATGCGCAGCGCACCGTCGAATGCCAGGAAGGCGTTCAGCCGGCAGTCTGCAAGTCCAACGACGGCAAGGTCTGGTTTTCGACGATCCGCGGCGTGCTGGTGGTCGATCCGCAACAGCTCAAGCGCGAACTACCGCCGACGCCGGTGGTGGTTGAGGAGGTGATCGTCAACGGCACCAGCAGGGCGCCTGACCAGGTGAGATCGATCGCCCCTGGACAGGCGAACCTCGAATTCCGTTACACCGCGCTCAGCTACGTGGCGCTGCCGCGCATCGCATTTCGCTACAAGCTCGAAGGCTTCGACGAGGATTGGATCGAGGCGGGCCAGCGCCGCGAAGCGTTCTATACCAACTTGCCGCCGGGGGATTACCGGTTCCGCGTCGGGGCGACCAACATCGATCAGATTTTTCACGAAGCCAAGGCGCCCTTGGCGTTTTCGATCGAGCCGCGTTTGTATCAGCGGCCCTGGTTTTTGCCCGCCGTCGCAACCGTGATTGCGTTGGCCGGTTGGGTCGGGTATCGCTTGCGCATGCAGCAGATTCACAGCCATCTCCAGTTGGTCGTGACCGAGCGCGCACGCATCGCCCGCGAGTTGCACGACACGCTGATGCAAGGATTCTCGGGAGTGACCATGCAGATGCAGGCGCTCGCCGCGCGACTGCCCGAAAGCCAAGAGCGCGACACGCTTGCCGAGATCATCCGCGATGCGGGGGCTTCGCTGCGCGACGCGCGACGATCGATCGCCGGTCTGCGCGCCTCGCAGTCGAATGCTTCGGGTCTGGAGGTTGCGATTGCCCAGGCGGCCCGGCAAATTGCCGAAATGCACGACGTGCGATTGCGACTGGAGTTGCAGCCCGTCCGCGTGCCTTTGGCCAGCGACGTTGAATACAACCTGTTCCGCATCGCCCAAGAGGCAATCACGAATGCGGTCAAGCACTCGCAGGGCAGAAACGTCGAGGTGCGCATGCAGGTCGACCGCGGCGCGTTGCGGATCTCGGTGGCCGACGACGGCATCGGGCTCGCCGCCTCGGCCGCGACCGCGGCCAGTACCGGCCACTACGGCCTGATCGGCATGCGCGAGCGCGCCATGCAAATCGGGGCGACGTTGGAACTGGGCCCGTCGCCCCAGGGGGGGACCCAAGTGAGCGTAACCCTTCCGCTCGCCGATCGCGACCGAGAGGAAACGAGCAACCCGCGCAGTCATGCGCCGGCTGCGGGTGCATCAGCTACTGAGCTTTGAGAGAGTTTCGAGCGCACGCAGGGCGGCGTTGATCGATCCTAGCGCGTCGGCGAATTTGCGCGCGAGCACGAGGTCGGAAACCGAAACGGAATGGCTGCCCGACGACCTGCCGCTGCGGCGCGGCTTGCCCGCGCCTCGTTCGTTTGCTGCCGACATCCGAGCGCGAACATTGCTGACCAGCGTGGGCGACACCTTCACCTTGCGCTGCCGCAAGGCCGCGACCACGGCCGACGGACGCGTGTCAGGATTCTGTTGCAGGTATTCGCGAATGATCGCGCTTTTATTGCGTCGCCTGCGTTTGCGCTCGACCGCTGCATCCATCACATCAACTCCATCAGGACTTGATTGCGTGCTTTCTCGATGCGGTATTCGGCAATAGCATAGCGAAAACATTTCGACACGATAGCTTTTGAGAAGCAAAAAGCTCTAATCGGCGAGAGCATTGTCCAGGATTCTTTATCGTTTTGATAAGCACACCAATGCTATGGCTATGAATCTGGATTATGAGTTTATCGCACCGCGACAGATTGTGTTCGGTTGGGGTCGGCGCTCGCGATTGGCGGAGCTCGCTGCCCGTTTGGGTCCTCGTGTGTTCGTCGTGCTCGGATCGCGGACGCTTGCCGCAGGACCGTTGTGGCGCGACCTTCAGACGCTGGTGCAGTCGGCCGGCGCGAAAGCCCACGTGCTGACCACGATCACTCGCGAGCCGCACGTGGAAGACGTCGACGCGTGCATCGACTCGCTGCGAGCAGCGCAGGTCACGCGCAACGATTGGTTGCTCGCGATCGGCGGCGGCTCGGCGATCGACCTGGCCAAGGCGGCCGGCGCGTTGGTCATGCAGCCGCAGCCGGCGCGAACCGTCGATTTTTTGGAAGGCGTCGGCACGGGACGAACCATCGTCGAGCCTCCGCTGGCGCTGGTTGCGATGCCTACCACCGGTGGCACGGGAAGCGAGGCGACGAAGAACGCGGTCATTTCATCGGCATCGCCAGCGTTCAAAAAAAGCCTGCGTTCCGATGCGATGGTGCCGTCGATCGTAATCGTCGATCCTGAGCTGAGCACGAGCGTATCGCGCGCCACGACCATCGCCACCGGCATGGATGCCATCACGCAGCTCATCGAGAGCTACCTGACGCGCAAAGCGCGCCCGCTTCCGCGCGCGCTGGCCGTCGAGGGTCTGCGCGTGGCGATCGCGGCCTTGCCCGAGGCGGCCGAGCATCCCGAGGCGCGTGCCGCCCGCGAAGCGATGGCCCACGCTGCCTTGTTGAGCGGCATGGCGCTGGCGAATTCAGGGCTCGGCATGGCGCACGGAGTCGCTGCCGCCCTGGGCATTCATTGCGGCGTCGCGCATGGATTAGCCTGCGCGGTGATGCTGCCGGTGGCGATGCGTGTGAATCGGCAAACGTGCGGGCCCGAAATGGCGACCTTGGCGCGCGAGCTCCGGTTGGTTTCCGACCGTGTGGACGACGCCGAGGCCGCGGACACGCTGGTCGAGCGAATCGCGGGGCTCGGTCGCCAACTGGGCGTTCCCCAGCGTCTCGGCGAGCTGGGCGTGACCGCCGAACAAATTCCGGCGCTTGTCGCTGGTTCGCGGGGCAACAGCATGAGCGGCAATCCGCGCGAGCTTGCCGACGAACAGCTTCAGGCATTGCTGGCAGCGATGTTGTAAGTCAACGGCCTGCACGACAGGACAACGAGAGAATTTGCCATGATCCTGGCCGCCGGCCTGACCCCTGCGTGGCAGCAAATCTTGCGCTTCGAGCGTCTGCGCTGGGGCGAGGTAAATCGCGCCGCCGAAGCGGCGTGGTGCGCCTCGGGCAAGGTGCTGAACGTCGGCACCGCATTGGCGACGCTCAGAGTGCCCGCCGTCACCCTCTCGCCCGTCGGTGGGCTGCCCGCCTCCGCAATCGAGCAGGAATTCCGCGCGCTCGACGCCAAGGCTGCCTGGATACCCACGGCCGGCGCCACGCGCGTCTGCACCACCGTGCTCGACGACGCGACCATGGCGACGACCGAACTGGTCGAGAACGCCGCCGGCCTCGCGCCGCACGAGTTGCGCAGCTTTGCCGATGAATACTGCGAGCTCATTGCCCACGCCCAGGCGGTCGTGCTCACCGGATCGTTGCCTGCCGGCACTCCGACAACGTTCTACCGCGATCTGCTCGCGATCCGCGCCGTGCCGGCGATCATCGACGCGCGCGGACCCGAGTTATTGGCCGCGCTCGAAATGCGACCGCTCGTCGTGAAACCGAATCGCGAAGAGTTGGAACGAACCTTGGGCGAATCGTTGCGCAGCGACG
>DASZPI010000739.1:0-2123 GCA_035550355.1 Pirellulales bacterium | reverse complement strand
AGCGAAGCGGGCGGTCTGTACGGCGGCGGCAGCAACGAGCCACCCCCGGCACATGCTGCGGCGGCGCGGGCCGCGATCGAGCGGATCGTCCCGCGGAACGCCTCAGGCCAACCTGCGAACGATGGCAAAATTGTGTTCGTCTCGATCAGCATGTCCAACGCGACCCAGGAATTCTCGGTCTTAGTGAAGCTCGCCAACTCCGATGCGGCAAAATCGCCCAAGGTCATGGTCGTTGATTGCGCTCAGGGAGGTCAAACGATGGCCGCCTGGTCGAGTGCCGACGCCCGGCCGTGGGGTGTGGCCATGACGCGTCTCAACGACGCCGGCGTGACGGCCGAGCAGGTGCAGGTTGCCTGGATCAAGCTTGCCAACGCACATCCGACGGGCGACTTGCCGGCACATGGGCGGCAGTTGCAGCGCGATACGCAAGCCGTGCTGCAAAATGCAAAAGCGAAATTCCCGAATCTGCAGATCGCGTATCTCGATAGTCGCATCTACGGCGGTTACGCGAAGACGCCGCTCAACCCCGAGCCGTACGCTTACGAAGGCGCGTTCGTCGTGCGCTGGCTGATCCAAGAGCAGATTCAAGGCTCTGCGTCGCTCAATTTCGACCCGGCCAGGGGCGAGGTGAAATCGCCGCTGCTGCTGTGGGGACCGTATTTGTGGGCCGACGGCGTCAAACCACGAAAGAGCGACGGCTTGACCTGGAATGCCGACGATTTTGGCGGTGATGGCACGCACCCCAGCGAGTCAGGGCGCGAGAAGGTTGCCAAGCTGCTGCTCGAGTTCCTACACACTAACTCTCTGGCGAGTCCCTGGTATCTGACCCGGGGTCGCGTCCAAGCAGGACCGTGAGCACTCAAATTCAAGGCTTGAGTTCGGGCTCACGCATAGCAGCGCACTTCGAATACCCGCGCCAACTTGTCGCCGTTGGTAGCCGTAATCATTAATCGCACCGCCTGCGCCTTCAGCGGGGCGAACGAGTGGCGAGCAAGCCGCTGGTAGTTGCCGGCAACGCTCAGCAGGTCTTTCCAAGGACCATCCTTCGTCTCGCGATACACGAGACGATAATCGCGCACCGTTTCGGGCTGGGGCGCTCGTACGATTGACTTGCTCGTGCGATCGCTGGATGAGAGTGTCAGCTCGCGCTGAAAGCCGCTATCGAAGGTCAACTGCACGCGCGAGATTGTTTGTGCTTCGGGCCAAGCGAGTTCCAACCACGCGCCGTCGCCGCCAAGCTCGGCGCTCCAGCGGTTGATGTATTCCTTGGGAATATCGCGCACGAAACCATTCGTCACGTTTGCGGCCGGTGCGTCGTCGATTTCCCCCGAGGCGCTCACCTTGGCCTTGCGTGCCAGGTCGCGCTCGTCTTCGTTCTTGACGCCCACGATCGATTGGTCGTCGGCCAGCAGCGATTGTTGGTACTGCTTCAGCTTGTCTTTATCCGCGTACAGGTCGCGAGGCAGCATTCCTTCGCCTGCACAAATTGCGGCGGCGGTACCGGCGGCCTGGCCGATCACGGCACAGGTGGCCATCACGCGGGTCGAGCTGAACGCGGAATGGGTAGCACTGATGTTGCGACCGGCCATCATCAGGTTCGGCACATTCCGGCTGTACATCGAACGCAGCGGAATGTTGTACACCGGACATTTGACCATCACGGTCGGCGGCAAATCGGCGCGATCGAATCCACCGGGCGGATGATCGTCCATCGGCCAGCCGCCAATGCACGCGGCATCGTCGAACTTCGAGCCGCCTTCCATCAGGTCGAATTGGGTGAGTACGTGATCGCCTATCAAGCGGCGACTTTCGCGCTTGCCGGGAATCATGCCGACCCAATCGAGCGCCCAGTTCGCGCTATCGGGATGATTGCCGCTGTTCTTGATGTAGTCCCAGACGCCCATCACGATCGACAATAACTCGAAGCGAATCCGCTCGTTGTCGTGGATCGTGTTCATCTGCCCGCCCCACTCGATCCACCAGTACCCGTACTCCCACGAGTTGATGGCCCGCTTGACGAGATCTTGCTTCGTGATCTTGCGGGCCCAGCGCGGCGGCGTGAACGGCATCGGCCGCTCGTGCTTGCGCGATGTAAACAGGATGCTCGAGCCCATTGTCTCCTT
>DASZPI010000738.1:0-11901 GCA_035550355.1 Pirellulales bacterium | reverse complement strand
CGCCGCGTGGGCGTGTACAAGCCGGTGGCCAGCGGCTGCACCGTGGGCAACGGCGGCTTGGTGAGCGGCGACGCCGTAACGCTCTGGGAGGCAGCCGGCAGGCCCGAGTCGCTCGAACGCGTGTGCCCGCAGCGGTTCCGCGCTCCGCTGGCGCCGCATCTGGCGGCGCGGCAACAGGGCGACGAAGTCGATGCGCGGCTGCTGCGCGACGGGTTTGCCTTTTGGGTTGAGAGGTCGGAAATCGTGCTGGTCGAAGGGGCCGGCGGCCTGATGTCGCCGCTTACGGACGACGAGTACGTCGCCGACCTGGCGTATGATCTCGGGCTGCCGCTGGTTGTGGTGTCGCGCAACGCACTGGGAACGATTCATCAAACGTTGGCGACGCTCGTCGTGGCCGCAACCTTCCGCCAGGGGCTGGACGTGGCCGGCGTGGTGCTGAACAATGCCTCCCCCGAGCGCGACGACAGTGCCGAAACCAATGCGGCGGAACTCGCCTCACGCTGCGTGCCGCCGCTGGTGGCGCAGGTTAGCTGGGGCGCAACGTGCTTTACTTCCCCCATTGATTGGTGGTCGTTGGCGTCACTTCGTCGGTAAAAGCTGCACGGCGTCGACAATCACGAAGCCATCCGTGTCGTGGTTGGTGATCGTGATCACCGCCGGCCGCGCTGCCGCGAAGCGGAATGTGCCCACCGGGTAAAACAGCTTGTCGATCGGCGCCGCTTTTCGCTGATCGACCAGCACGGTCTTTTCACCGTCGGCGCTCGTCACCGTAACTGGCACGTTGCTCGCCCGGTTGGTTAGCGCTGAGTACGCGACGCGGACCTCGTACATGCCGTCGGTGGGCACCATGATTTCAAACCGCGCCGCTTTGGGCGTGGGCTTTTCGTCGCGCTCGTAGCCATCGTGCCGGTAGCCGGCGCCGACGAATGGCGACACCGTGCGGCCCTCGGCCCAATCGCCTGTGAAAATCGCTTGCGTGTCGTCGATCACGATTCCCGGCAGCTTGGCCGGATCGACCAGCACGCGCTTCGGGCCGGTCCACTCGAGCACCTGCTTGTCGGCCAAAAGCCGCTCGGTGAGTTTCGCCGTGTCAACATTCTGCACCGCGACGCCAGAGTCGATCGCCATCGCGGCCGCCGTGGCCGACGATTGGCCGAGGACCATGAACACCGGCTCCATGCGGATCGAGCCGTAGGCAATGTGCGTGGCCGACAGGCAGATCGGCACGAACAGGTTGTCGCACTCGCTCGCTTTGGGGACGATCGACCGGTACGCGATCGGATACGGCGAAAAACCGCCGACTTGCACGTCGCCTTCGTTGGTCGCATAGCCGCCTTTAACCCAGCGCTGCGTATTGTGCGAATCCATGCCATAGGCACCCATGCCGACCGATTCGGGGGCGAGTTTTGAGCCGCGGCAGTTGTGTTCGGTCATCACGTAATCGGCCACCATCCGGCGTGCTTCGCGTACGTACAGTTGGTGCGGCCAATGGTTCGTGTCGGTGAACTCGTCCTTCGACAGACCCCAAGCGCCGAACTTAACGCGCAGTTCCTCGGGCACGCGCGGGTCGTTGGTCAGGAACCAGCACCAACCCATTTGGTAGGTGATGTGCTCGTTCCAAATTTTTTCGCGCGTCGCATAGTCGCCGTCGGGATAGTCGTAGTTCATGCCGACGTTGTCGCTCGAGAACGCGCCGCTGTTGTTCGTGTCGGTCTTGCGATTGGGCATCGCCGAGCTGAGCTGCATTCCATCGACCTGCCCAGCCTGAATCTCGCGGATCAGCAATTCGTACCGCAGTGGGTCGTAGCCGGCGGGCTTGGGGAACGGCAGGCGATTGTCGGGATCGTCGGTCAGGCACATGCGAAAGTTGTAGGCCTGCACGCGATGGTCGCCTTGGCCGTGCTCGCCGGGACTGCCGCCGTGAATACCCGGCAACAGGCCGCTCGACGGGTCGCCCGGCTTCACGTAGGGGTCGACCGGCACCTTGAACTGATGCTTGGTCGAGCCGAGCTGCACGCCGTTGAGCGTCTCGCCGTATTGGCTGTTGCTCTCGCGCCCCACGGTGTACGAGCAGCCAGCCTGGGCCATCAGGTCGCCTTCGTAGGTGGCGTCAATGAACATCTTCGCCGCGTACGTGGTGCCGTCCTCCATGTCGATCGACGTGATTCGCAAACCTGCTTTCTTCACGCCGTTTTTCAGGTCGAGCCGCTTACCGAACACGACCGGCACCTTGGCCTCGGCGAGCATCTCGCGCAGTACAAATTCGGCGGCGTGGGGCTCAAAGGTCCATTGCGCGTCGTCCTCCGCACGTCCTTTGCGGCGCGCGTGGTATTGCTCGGGCGTCTCCTGCTTCCAGGCTTCTGGGCGATCGTAGTAGCGCTTGATGCGCTGATAGAACTCGCGGCTGAGGCCGCCGATGGCCCCCTTGTTGCCGATGTCCGTCGCCCCGAGGCCGCCGCTGGTGAGCCCGCCGATGTGCCGGCCCGGCTCGATCAGCACGACGCTCTTGCCCATGCGAGCGGCCTGCACGGCCGAAGCCACACCGCCGGCGGTGCCGCCGTAGACGACAATGTCGTACGTCTGCTCGGCAACGACCGGCCGAGCGCAGATCAGAAACGAAACGAGAACCAACAATGATCGCAACATGGCGTGCTCCTTCGATGGCGGAGCAGCTAGCCTATGCCGCCACTTGGCAACGCTCAAGGAGTCGTTTCGCCCGAAAAGTCGGCGGGCAATTGCAGAGCACGCCACGTTTGCGGCACGGGTGCCGTAAAGATCATCGCCTCGCCGCGGGTAGGGTGAGCGATGCGCAAGCTGCGGGCGTGCAGGGCGATGCCTGCGCGGAAGGCAACCGTGCTGCCGTACTTGCGATCGCCGACGACCGGCATGTTGCGCGAGGCCAGTTGCAAGCGAATCTGATGCTTGCGGCCGGTCTCGAGCATCACCTGCAACAGCGCTCCGTGTGGCAGCTTGGCCAACCGGCGATACGACAGCCGCGCTTCAGCGGCACCAGATCGAGTCTGCTCGACGACGTGCATTTTGCGATGTCGCTCGTCTTTGATCAGCCAATCGACGCAGGTGCCGCTGGCCGGTGCAGCACCGCTTACGACCGCCCAGTACGTCTTGTCGACCGCGCGGGTACGAAACTGTTCCGTTAGCCGCGCGGCCGCTTTCGACGTGCGGGCAAACAGCACTACGCCGGTCACCGGAGCATCGAGCCGGCTCATCGCGCCCAAGTACACGTTGCCCGGCTTGTGGTATTTGCGGGCGATGTACGCCTTAGCCAGGGCAAGCAAGCTGGGTACGTCGGCGGCGACGCCCATCGTGGCGAGCCCCGCCGGCTTGTTGAGCACCAACAAGTGGTTGTCTTCGTACAGAATGTCGAGCGTCGTCATTGATCCATTCGAAGGTGCGTCGCTACGATGTCGAAACGATATCGTAGCAAGGCGTGCTCCATGGTTTTCGCGCAAAAACTGATTCTCGCCAGCAGTTCGCCGCGGCGGCGTAGCTTGCTGCGCGAGGCCGGGTACGACTTCGTCGTCGCGCCGCCACGAGAAGAAGCCGAGTGTGGCGTGTGCAGCGGCGAGACTCCGCCGGAAATGGTCGCCCGGCTTGCATGGCAGAAGGCGGCCGATGTGGCTGAGCGGGCCCGCGAACCGGGGCTGATCGTAGCCTGCGACACGGTGGCCGAGTGCCAGGGACAAGTGCTCGGCAAGCCGGCCGACGAACGGCACGCGCGGCAAATGCTTGCATTGCTCAGCGGGCGCGAGCATCGCGTGTACAGCGGGCTGTGCCTGTGGCCGCGCGACGGGCGCGATCCAATGATACGCGTCGCGACCACCACGCTACGAATGGCGGCCCTCAATGACGCCGCGATCGACGATTACCTGGCCAGCGGCCTGTGGGAAGGTAAGGCCGGCGCGTTCGGTTACCAAGATCGGCTGGGATGGCTATCGATCGTCCACGGGAGCGAATCGAACGTCGTTGGACTGCCGCTGGAACTATTAGACGAGATGCTTACAGCCATTTCAGGCGAACGATAGCCTCGATCGTCGCGACCAGGTAGAGCACTACGACCGCAGTCCATGCCGCCTCGATTTTGCGCGAGTGAATCTTATAGCTCGACGCGATGAACAGCCAAACCAATTGCACGATCCCACAGATACCGGCAAACCATTCGGGGGGCAGTGCCTGACCAGCGAGGAACGTCAAAGCGCTTGCGACGAGCAGCAGGACCACAAACCGCCGCGAGAGCGGCTGAGTCCGCCGCGCCTTCTCGGCGTCGAGTATCTGGTGAATCGCCTTGACCAGCGCCTGCTGCGCCCGTTCGCGGGCGATCAGTTCTTCGTCTTCGACAATTTCCTCGGCTAAGGCGTACTCTTGGGAATCCTCGACCGAACGATCAGGCTCGATCGGCGCATGTTCCGCGGGAACTGGAGGCGGCGCAAGGGTACGGCGCAGGAAGGTCGGCATCTCGCTGTCGGCGCCAGAGGGGGCAAACATACGCTCATTATTTCGCCACGCCCGACCGCGGCAAGAGCGATCGGCTACCACCGTTAATGCACCGGTGCGCCACCTAGGTTGAGGCCGACCACGCCCAACACGACTAACGCGATACTCGCAACTTGAAGCCAGGTGAGCGACTCGCGGAACCAGAGCGCCCCGATTCCGGCAACGATCACGGTCCCGAGTCCGGCCCAAATGGCGTATGCGATCCCCACATTAAGGTACTTCAGCGCCAACCCCAGCAGCGTGAAGCTCGCCAAGTAGAACGAAACGGTGCCGATGGTCGGCAGCAGTTTCGTGTACCCCTCGGAGGCCTTCATGCACGTGGTGCCCGAAACCTCGAACAGAATCGCGAACATTAGGTAGAGCCAAGCCATGGAGTGAATGCCGAATGATGAATGCAGAACGTAAAAAGACAAAAACCGTCAGCGATCGCCGCTTTCCGCTTTCGGTTTCCCGCTGTGCTCGGCCACTTCGCCGGCTCGGCGCAGCACGCGCAGCGTGTTGAGGCCAAGAATTTTTTGCACCTCGGCAGGCTTGTAGCCGCGGGCGAGTAGCTCAGCGGTGATGCTCGGAAAGGTGGACACGTCTTCCAGACCGACGGGGGTCATCGCCACGCCGTCGAAATCGCTCCCCAGGCCCACGTGGTCGATTCCGGCCACCTGCACAATGTGATCGATGTGATCGACCACATTTTTTAGCGTTCCCTGTTGGATTGGGTGCTCGGCCAACCAGCGATCGTATGCCGCGTCGACCTTGGCGGGGTCGCGGAGCTCCGCGCGCAGCCGTCGGCGGACCTCGAACATGTCCTTGCGAGCCGCGGCCGACTCGGGAACAACGAAGCCCGAATAAAAGTTGACCATCACCACGCCGCCGTTGGCCGCGATCCGTTCGAGCACCTCGTCGGGCACATTGCGGGGATGATCGGCGACGGCGCGCGCCGACGAATGCGATGCAATTACCGGCGCGCTGCTCACGGCCAGCGCGTCGCGCATCGTGTCGATCGACACGTGCGAGATATCAACCAACATGCCAAGCCGGTTCATCTCGCGAACCACTTCTTCGCCGAACGGGCTGAGCCCGCCGCTGCGCGGCTCGTCGGTGGCCGCATCGGCCCAATCGAGCGAGTCGCTATGCGTGAGCGTCATGTACCGCGCTCCCAGGCGGTGCAGTTGCCGCAGCGTGCCGATCGAATTCTGGATCGAATGCCCCCCTTCGACGCCGACAAGCGAGGCGATCTTGCCCGAGGCATGGATCCGCTCAACATCGTCGGCCGATAGCGCCAACTCGAACACCGCGGGCCAGCGCTCGGCCAGCTGCTGGATCAAGTCGATCTGCTCCAGCGTGTCGCGCAGGGCGGTGCCGGCCAGTGCGGTGTCGGCCGGTACATACGCGCTCCAGAACACGGCGCCGACCCCGCCGGCGCGCAGCCGCGGAATGTCGGTCTGCGTGTTTGTTTGCCGCTCGGCAATGTTGCAGCGCCGCCAGTCGCCCTGGAATTCCTTGCGCACCAGCCAGGGCAGATCGTTGTGGCCATCGAATACCAGCGACCGGCGGGTGAGGTCGACCGCTTGCGCTTGGCGACCGTCGTCAGCGCGCGCGGACTCCAAAACAGAAACGGCAAGCGGGATGAGCAAGGCAAATCGCCACATGCCTCACAGCTTAGCAGATCGCCGGCGCTGACAAGCGGAAACTCATCCGGCTGGTTTCGATTGCACCTCAGCCTCGGAGATTTCAGCATCTACGCCGCGGAGGTACTTGTCGAAGAATGTGTGCACACGCTCGATTACGTCAGGCTCCCGGATGCCGTGTGTACCGCCGACGATCTTAATGAATCTTGCGTCGACTCCGGCCTTTTTGAGCGCGGCGTAAAACGTCTCGGCCTGGTACAGCGGCACCGATTGATCGTTGGTGCCATGGAGGATTAGTAGTGGCGGAGCGCTCGACGAGATATACGTCATCGGCGAGGCGGCTCGGGCCACGTCCTCGCGCTCGAGCGTCGGGCCGCCAAGTAATGCAACCATCATTTCCGGATCGTTCTTCTTGCGGCGGCCGGCGGTGAACGTAACTAAGTCGGACGGGCCGCAAAAATCGGCGGCACAGGTCACTCGGCTACTTCGCCCGGGTGAGCCGCTCGTGCCTTCGAGCTCGGGCCGTTCGCCGGTAAGCGCGAGCATGCTTGAGAGATGGCCGCCGGCCGAATCGCCCATCACGCCAATCTTGTCCGGGTCGATGTTCAATTCCTTGGCGTGGGCCCGCAGCCAGCGGATGGCCGCCTTGCAGTCGTGCAGTTGCGCGGGCCAGGCGGCCTGGAACGACAAACGATAGTTGATCGTGGCGCAGACGTACTCGCCCGTCGCGGCGTATTCAGGCAGCCGTCGCATCCCAGCCTCTTTGTCGCCCGAGTTCCAACCGCCACCATGAACGTAAACGATCACGGGCCGCGGCTTGGCGCTCGGTTTGGCGGGATGCAGCAGATCGAGAAGCAGCGGGTCGGGCCCTGCCTGGCCGTATTGAATGTTGCGCTCGACGACTACGTTCTCGGGGATCTTGAATCGCTGTGTGATCGGCTGAATGGCCGGGTACGTTGCCTCGACCGCGGCGCTATCTGCCATACCGCTCTTGTAGGCCATGGCCTTGACGGTCATCCCCGGGCGGACGCTGATCGTGCCGCAATACACATAGCCGCGGGTGCGCGTCGGGGTGGTTCCATCGAGCGTGTAGCGAAACCAAGCGCCGGGAGTTTTCGAGTTGAGCGTGACGCGGGTGATCGCGCCGATCGGCGCGGGCGACAGCGAGAATTCTGGCGCGGCGACCGGCACGCTGCCTTCGTCGTACATGCCGCAATCGGGATAGTTCTGCACTACGTCCCACGCCAGCCGGCTGATCGCGGCAGCCTGCTCGGCATTCAGGCCGGTGTGTACCGGCAGCACGCGCCCCTCGGGCGACTGGCCGTAAAACGCGCCAAACCAGGTGGCGTCGACCAGCATCGCACCGACCGGGCCCGGGTGCACACAATCGAAGAACATGACTTCGTCGAAATCTTTGCCGCTGAGGCCGGGAATCTTTCCCTGATCGAGCCACGGCTTGATCCAGCCCACGGCCAGCGTCGTGGGCAACACGCGCGGCGGCTTTTTGCCTTGATAGGTCTCGATGACCCGTTCGCGCAGGTCTTCCAGATATAGAAACATTGCCGACGCCGATTCTTCCCACGTGAGCGCGGGGAAAACCTCTTTCATCTGCGCGCTGGGCACGCGGCCACGATCCCAATCGCGCTCGCGCGCTCGGCTGGTCCACTCGCCGTAGAACCACGGCTGCACGTCGGGGAATTTTTGCCGAACCAGGTCGAAGAACAGGAGGTCGTACTTGGCTTCGTGAGCGATGTCGGGGTCTCTGGGCTGCACGGTGAAATGGTCGAGCGGCTCCAGGCCACCGAACGTGGTCTTCCATTCCTCGTCGCCCGTCGTGGCCCAGTCTTCCCACAGCCGGTAGGTCCAAATGCCGGGGCGGACGAAGCGGCGATAATCGTGGTTGTACCCGGCGCACTTCGCATAGTCGGCAAAGCGATTGGTGCTTTGCGTGAGGCTGTTGCCGATGTGGAATGATTTGAGCCCGGGCTTGGCGTGGGGGCCGGCCAGGTACGTGCCCTCGGCCGGCGGGCTGGGAGCGAAGCCTTCGAGACAAGCAACCGCAACGATCGTCGTCACGTCGTCGATTTCGATCGGATCATGGTAAACGCTACCGGTCGTTGAGCTCGGCAACGTACCGTCGAGCGTGTAGCGAATGACCGCACCAGGCGTGCGGCTGGCGAGCGTCACGCGCAGCGGACCACTAAACGAACCCGGCGGCGGATCGAGCGTGGGCATGGCCGCCGTCGCGACGTCGAGCGTATCGGTGCCGACAAACAGACCGTCAGGCTGCTCACCGTCGAGAAACAGGTTGAACTTCTGATCTTTGCCGTCGAACACTCGCGGCCAGCCGTGCGCGACGTCCTTGCAGCTAATCGATCCAAAGTTCTTGAAGTTCAGGCGGCGCTTGCCGGCGTAGAATTCGATCTTCGAAATATGCCCCCAAGCCCCCGGCGGCGCCTCGTAGCGCAGCCAACGATAGGGGCGATTGCCATGGAACGACAGCTCATTCCATTGGCCTGTCTTGGGTACCTCGGTGATCTCGGCGAGCGTAGCGTAGCCTTCGGTCGCCGAGACGTTCGAGCCGGCGATCTTTCCCCCGACCATGTCGCCCTCGTAGCCCTTAGCGGGCACGAACCGCACGCGGTCGCAGATGGCTCGACCCGCAAATGGGGGCGGCGCTTTCGCTGGTTCGGCCGCCGAAACCGTCTTCATCAGGACGCAGATCAAGCAGAACGCGAGCGCATCGCAACAGAATCGACGCATATCGAGCATTTCCTTTGCGGAATCCTGGCGGGAGACGGGCAGGCGGGAACTTCTACGTGTACTTGCGATTGCCACACGAAGCAAGCAGCCGAACGCGGAGCGCCCAACAAAGAAAAAGGCCGCACGTTTCGGCGCGGCCAAGGAGAGCGCTGAAGTGAGTTCAGAGCGGGCTAGTTATTGTTGCGGCGCTGCTGCATGGCCTGCATCGCAGCTTGGCGTTCTTCCGGATCGAGTTGCCCATTGCCGTTTTTGTCGAAACGTTGCAACACTTGTTGTTGCATCTGCGGATTTCCGCCGGCACCTTGGCCCGGGGCACTGGGTCGGCCGCCCCCTGGCTGCATGGCCTGCATGGCGGCTTGGCGTTCGTCCGGATCGAGTTGCCCGTTGCCGTTTTTGTCGAACCGCTGCAACATTTGTTGTGGATTCATGCCGTTTTGGCCGGGACCACCTGGGCGGCCACCACCGTTCTGTTGCATGGCCTGCATTGCGGCCTGACGTTCTTCGGGATCGAGCTGCCCATTGCCATTCTTATCGAAACGTTGCAACAGCTGCTGTTGCATTTGCGGGCCAATCATCCCGCCCCGCTGGCCGCCGGATCCGGCTTGGCTTGGCCGACCTTGCCCAGGGCCTTGCATTGGTCGTTGACCATTGGGTGGCTGGCCGGGGCGACGCCCCTGCTGCGCATCAACAACGCTTGCAACAAACCCAAGTGTCACCGCGCAGGCAATCGAAATGACGCGCTGGCTCATGGACAAATCCTCTCAAAAGGCGATGCGGCCCCGAGATTTTGAACACTTGGGCAGCCAAAAAGTTCCGCACAACATTTCAATTACACTCGCGTCACCTTTTGCCTAATTCGAATAGTTTTGGATCCGCTTGATGGCTCGCTCAGCCTCGCTTTTGAGGTGAATGTCAGAAAGCAGTTTCTTTAGAAAAGGGATGTGCTTGGCGGTGGCAACCTTGGAAAACGTACGCATGGCCGTCACGCGCTGGTGAAAATCACCCGTATCAATTACCTTGACCAAAGCATCCGCGGCGACAGGCCCCATGGAAACCAGCGCGTCGGAGGTGGTGAACGGGTCCTTGGTGAGCATCTCCTCGGCCAAGAACTGCGCTGCCATCGGGCTCTTGGTATCGGCGATTTCCTTGATCAGCGCTTTGCGTTCCGATAGCCGAGCGCTGCGAGCGCGATCCATCAGCTCTTTCAGATTACCGGTCGCGATCGCTTTACCTGCCGAGAGCGGCGTGCTGACGTCCTCCTTAAGCGTGCCGCTGACGGTAAGCAGAATTTGACCGGTACCAACATTGACGAGGCGCACGTGTGCTTCGACCGCTGAGCCAGCGGACGTGACCTTGCCGACCACGACCATGTTCGCGCCCAGTTGCTTGCCGAAGACTTGCGCCTGTGCGGGATCGAACCAGCCGCGGGAGTTCTGCAATAGTTCCTCGTTCAAGACCTTACTGAGCTGCGAACGTTCAACCACCGGCACGTCTTGCTTTACCAACGCGGTAACGATTTGCTCGCGCAGGGCGTTACCGCCGACGCTCTCGACTCCGGCTTCATCGGTAATCGGGAGCACGCCAATCATGAACCGCGTCACTTCACCGTCGACCTCGTCGCCGGTATGCAAAGCGATTTCGAGGCCGCCGACCAACCGGCCTTTGCAGAACGCTTCGCTGGCCTCAAACACTTCGATTTCCGCCACTTTCGGACGCTCACGGGCCAAAACCTTTCCTGAATCCGGATCGCGGATTTCGGTTCCCGGGCGAAAGACACTAAGTTTTTGGCCAACACGCACGCCCTGCTTGGTCCCCATCGCCACATAAACTGCCGTGGGAGTCACCTGCGCAATTTTTCCGGTTGCTTGTCCCGATTTGTTGAACTCGACGGAGCGCTCGGAAATGCGATAGGCCACGATCGGTGGCAACCCGACATACTTCACAGCCTGGTCGTCGGTCAGATCTTTTTCTAGTTTCAGAATCTTGCTCGACGGGAAGGTCTTTTCTTGCAACGAGCGCAAGTCGTAGATCGTCATCTCGCCGGCCGACTCTTTGCGAATCGGTCCGACAACATCCGTACTCGGGCCGTACAGCAACCGGGCGAAGCGATCCTCCGCGGAGAGGTACGAACCGCAAGCCATTACCGCAAACAACCACAAAAGTGCGATGCGCATTGAACTCCTCGACTCGTGAAAGATGCCTACCCCATTTAACCGCTGCGGCAGCAGGCAACGCGATTGAAGCGGCCCCTCAAATTGATTGCCGAACATCGAAGTCGACCGAGCGCGGTTCACCTCGGCCGAGAAGTGTGATTTAAGCCGAACCGGGCGATTGGTTCAACAGAATTGTCTTGAGAACCCGGTATCGATATACACGACCAGACGTGTGAGCAGGCAACTAGTCTTCGTCGGTCCAGTCGTCGTCGAATTCGTCGCCACCGTCCGACTCGTCGTCCGAGTCGTCGCGGTCCCCATCCAAGGCGTTGCCTTCCTCGAAATCTTCGTCGTAGGAGTCGGCTTCATCGTCCGTTTCGAGCGCTAAACTTCCCGATGCGCTTGCCAACGCCGGCTTGCCCGTCGGCTCGTCCGCTTCTGGTTCGGGACGGATTTTGTTGCTGGGGCGCTTGGCCGGTGCCTGCGTGGTGCCGGCGGCCTGGCCGCTCATTTCCAGCCACTGATCCATCGTGACCAGCACCTCGCGCGCTTGCGAGCCGTTGTACGCGCCGACAATGCCGTCCTCGGCCATGAAGTCGATCAGCCGAGCGCCGCGGCCGTAGCCAACGCCCAACGCACGCTGCAGCAGCGACACGCTGCCGCGCCCTTCGCGGATGATCACCTCGATCGCGGATTCGTACAGCTCGTCGCGCTTTTTGAATCGATCGGGCCCGCCTTCGGCGGAGTCGGCCGGCTTGAGCTGGACCAGCTCCTTTACGAACTCCGGTTCGGTCGTGCCGACGAATTCGACGACCTTGTTGATTTCGTCGTCGCTCACGTAGGTGCCT
>DASZPI010000737.1:0-8368 GCA_035550355.1 Pirellulales bacterium | reverse complement strand
AACGCTGCGCGCGGAGATCGATCTGCCCAATGCGGATAGCAAGTGTCCTGACGACTTGCCCGCAGTGGTGCGAGACTCAGTGACGAAGGTGCACTTGCCCAAGACGCCCGGACAGATTCTGCCGGGCATGTACGCTTACGGTGCCGTGACGATCAAGCGGGCGAACGTCATGGCGTTGCCACAATCGGCACTCGACTACGAGCATGGCAAGACATTTTATTGGGCGTACGAAAAGGGCCATGCAGCGCGCATGGAAGTGCGTACCGCGGTGAGCGACGACGACTGGACCGAGGTTACGAATCGCCGCCCCTATGCGCTCGACGACCGGCATCCGTGGGCGCCGATCGACGGCACGGAACAGGCGATCGTCGGCGATTTCGCCGCGTTAAGCGACGGCATCGCGGTGCACCTGGTCGGCGACGAGGATCGGTCAGTAGTCGAGGACCAATCGCAGGACACCGATCGATCAGCCCTTTCAGCCCGCTAGCAATCGACCGTACTCTGGCCGGCATGGTTTCGCGATCACGAGCTCGACTATTCCGAATGTAGCGACAATTCATCGAATGCCGATGATGAACGCAGGGAGGCTTTCGATGGTACGTCGCCTTTTGATATCGGCTGGCGCTTCGACGCTCGCGGCACTGCTCAGCCTGGCAACCCCGGGCGGCCACGCGCATGCCGCGTGGCCCGATAACCCGCAGCTCCGCGTGCCGACACCCGTCTGCCGCAAACACGCCTGCGGCATGGATCATTCAGTTCCCTACGACCGCGGCGTGGCGGTCCTTTCGCCCGTCGAGAGTCCCGATCGCTATCAGATCGCGGTCGGCGGCAAGCCGCGGAGAGTGCCATACTACGTCGATTACTGTCCGCACTGGCGTCTCGGCCCGCGCGTTTGCGTTCCCGGCAATGGCCTGAAGTATTTGCCGCCGCAGGCATGGATCGCCGGCGCGATGCCCAGTTATGCCGGTCCCGACGGCGCACCACCGGAGCCCAACGGCTATGGCGGCTACTCGGGCTCGAGCCAACTCGACGAGTCGATGCTGCTGCAGCTCGGCGGAAATTCGAGCGGGGCCACCGACGCCGAGCACGTCGACCAGGCGCCAGACATGGTCGACCTGATCGAATCGAGCCGCGACTGCTATCCGCGCTGCATCCGTTGTCGTCGTTGAGTGCGGCGCGTGTGCGGTCGGCTGGTTGCAGCGCGTCGATGCCTTGCAGCGCGTCACTGCACAGAGCGTGATCCCGGTTAACGCGTTGCCGGTGGCGGACCGACGCCGACCGGCGGCAAGTAATCGGGTCGCGACGTATCGACCGGCTCAGCCTCTCCCGGCGGACGAAGGGCCGCGACTTCTTTGGCCGGATAGCCCATCGCATGGAACAGCTCAAATTGCGCGCGGTTGTAATCGCCGACCGTCGCAAAGTATTGATCGTACGCCTGCAGCAGATGCTCCAGCGCGATCACCGCTTCTTGCGGACGATACACCTGTACTAACACATTGCCGAACCGGCGAGTTTGCGCCAGGCCTTCGTAATTACCCTCGAAGGTGATCAGCGCCTCGTGCATCGATCGGTCGGCCTGCACCACGCGCACCGCAGCCGATTGCAGCCGCGCCTGGGCCCTGGTGACGTCGGCGGCGACCGCATCCTGCACCTTGAACAGCTCGATGATATTGCGCGATTCTTCGCCGCGCTGCTCCTTGATGCGCGCCATGTTGCCGAAGCCCATGCCTTCGTACTGCCAGATGGCCTGCGGGCTCAGGTCGTTGCGGAGGCTCCACAGATTCAGGGCTCCGTCCTGACCGATGCCCTGGGCGCCAAATTGCAACATTTCGTACGGCGTTTGAAAGCCGTTGAGCATAATGCTGGGCATGAGCAGACGGCCCTTTTCCTGGCGGATGCGTTGCGTGACGCTGCGCACGAGCGCTTGCTGCGATTCCAGTTCGGGCCGGTTCTCGAGGCCGATCGGGATGAGCTCATCCAGCGGGCGATCGGGATGGAACAACGTGACTTGCAGGTGATCGTGCTCCTGCGGCACGACGACCACGCGGGGGTCGAGGCGCAGGACTTGCGTCAGGTCGGCGCTCGAGGTCCGCCAGTTTTGGCGCGCGCTGGCAGCGTGCTGTTCCATGTCGGCAAGCATGCGAATGGCGCGATTGACCTCGACCCGCGGAATCAGATCCTGGCTTAACGTGTTGAGCCGCTCGACAAGCTTGCGACCACGCTCGACCGTGTCGAGCGCGCCGGCGTACTGACCGCGGTACTGGTGCACGTTGAAGTAGCTGTTGGCGGTCATCATCAGCGCATCGTTCTTGGCCGACTGAATGTCCCAGCGACGCGAGTTCAACACTTGTCGCGCAGCCAGTGGCTGAAAGATCGCGTCGGTCATCGCCACGTTCTGCGTAATGCCGATACCGCTGTACAAGAAATTCACGTTCTGGTTCAACGGCCGGGCGGGCGTATTGATGCCCAGGTTGAAGTCGGGACCGTAGCCGTCGTGCCGGATGTAGTCGCCACCGGCATTGAACGACGGCACCCACAGCACCTTGGCTCGCTGCAGTTCGGCCTCGGCCACCCAGGCGCTGGCCTGTGCAGCGTTGACGATCAGTGGGCGAGCATCCGACAGCTTCAACGCGGTTGCCAGATTGATGGGCAGTGCCAAATCGGTGGCTTCCAAGGGCGCTGGTTGCAGGTTGACGACACCGCGCATGGCCAGGTCATCGCTTGCCGAGTGCATCCCATCGCCTGGGAGCGGCGCATTCTCCGTCGGCAGTCCCGATGGAGTCGGCAGGACTTCGTTACGCGGTGCGCCGAACGTTGGGATCGCCGCAGCGTCCGCCGGCGGCTCGTGGATCGGTTGGACATGCGAGACGACGCGGACCTGCGATGGACGAGATTCCGTTGGTTGCTGTTTCAAAGCTTCACGGCTTTTCGCTTTCGATCCGGACCAGAACGGAAAACCGGCGCAGCAAACCGTTGGGTCCGCGGCAGCCAACAGCAACACCACACCAGCAGCGAGCCCGGCAAATCGTTTCATCGCGTTCCTACTCCTGGTCGTTGATTCGTGCGCTCGTTGATTCGTTGAACATGAGATCGCTAACGCGTCGCTGGCGGCGGTCCCACACCGACCCGTGGCAAATAACCGGGACGGTCGGTATTCACCAGCTCGGCTTCGCCCGGCGGTCGCAGCGCCGAAAGCTCGCGAGCCGGATAGCCAAGCGCGTGGAACAAGGCGAACTGCGCTCGGTTGTAGTCGGCCACCGTGGCAAAGTATTGGTCGTACGCGGTCATCAAACTTTCCAACGCCATCACCGCTTCCTGCGGTCGATAGATTTGCACCAATACATTTTCGAACCGTTGAGTTTGCGTCAGCCCTTCGTAGTTGCCGTCGTAGGTGATCAGCGCGGTTTGCAACGAACGCTCGGCCTGGATCACGCGCACTGCAGCCGAGTGCAAGTCGGCCTGCGCTCGGGTTACTTCGGCCACCACGCCGTCCTGCTCTTTGCGCAAGTCCACAATGGCCGACGACTCCATGCCGCGGCGCTGCTTAATCCGCCCCAGGTTTCCGAGTCCGAAGCCTTCCAGTTGCCAAATGAGTTGCAGGCTGACGTCTTCGCGCAGACTCCAATTGTTCATCTTGTCGTCGTTGCCCAATCCGAACACCATCCCTTGCATGCGCATGCGACCAGGACTCTGAAAGCCGGTGAGGTAAATTGTCGGCAACATGGGACGCGCCTTTTCCAATCGCACCTCGGCGGTGGCGGCTTGCACCATCGAGCGCCGCGAAGCAAGCTCCGGACGGTTGTTCATGGCAATCGGCATCAACTCATCGAGCGAGCGCGATGGGTCGACCAGCGTGATTTGCAAATGGTCCGCTTCCAACGGCACGACGATGATGCGTGGATCCAGCCGTAATACCTGGGTCAGGTTCGCACTGGCGACACGCCATTGCTGACGCGCGAATGCAGCACGCTGCTGCATCGCGGCCAATGCATTCGACGCACGGTTCACCTCGACTTTCGGCACCAGGTCGGTGCTCAATCCGCGAATGCGCTCCACCAGCTTTTCGCCACGCGCCACCACGTCAACGGCGCCAGCGTATTGGCCGCGATACTGGTGGACCATGAAGTATTGATGAGCCGTTACGAACAGTGCGTTGTTCTTGGCGGCTTGAACGTCGAAACGCCGCGCATCGAGCACTTGGCGCGCGGCCAACGGTTCGAAGATTGCCTCGGTCAACGGGATCACGCCGTAGAAGCTGCCGCCGATGTACATCCAATTCAGGTTTTGATTCAACGGGCCACCGACGCCCGGAACGAAGGTTGGTTCATTGACGCCGTGGTTGAAGTCGGGACCGAAGCCGTCGTGCCGGATGTAGCAGACGCCAAAATCGAACTCGGGAACCTTGATCAGATTGGCGCGCTGATACCGCGCCTCGGCCACCCACGCGCTCGCCTGGGCCGCGGTGACCATCAGCGGTCGCCCATCGGACAACCGCAGCGCGGCGGCCAGGTTAATGGGCAATGCCAGATCGGCTGCCTCCAGCGGTGCAGCGACCAACAGCGGCAGTTGAGCCGACGCCGACAGCGTGCGATTTCCGTAGTCGGCTGTCTCGGTCGTTGCTTCGCCGGCAAGGATCGGTTCAGGCTGCAGCGATTCGCGAACCGCGCCTCCCGGCTGAAACGTAGGCTGAACGAGCGCCGGACCAGCTGGCCGAGTCGGCGACGCCGGCTCTGATCGACTCGAACTAGCAATGACCGACGCTAGCAGCAGACCGGCTGCAATGGCTCGCCACGCTCGATGACAAATCAGTTTGCCTAGCCAGGAGCGCATGGCGACAGAATCCGGCCGTCCGCCGTCGCCCCCGAATCATACTTCGTCCCGAACGACCTTGCGAAATCAGCAAAACCGGCAAAATCTTCCCAATCGGAAAAGTCTGCCAAGATCGCGTCATGCTGGCACGGGCTCTGTGTGTGCTGAAAGGCGCAGCAACTTTGGCTGGCAGCGAAAACGCGACTGCAGAAGTGCTCGCCTACTGTTGCCCGGGATCGGCTGCCACGCTGCGGACTTCCGGGGCCGATGGCGATGTGGTGAGCTCGGTGTCGGCTACCAACTGCACCGCGGCGCCGTCAGTGAGGATTGATAGGTCGCCGAGGATTGCCTGTTCTCGGCCGGTGAATGGAACCCAAAGGTCGTCGTCGAACCCGACGGCGACATCGGTTGCTGACTCGTCGACCGGCGCGCTCACATGATGCACGCTGGTTTGCGTGCGATGCCGCTTGCGGCGATTGGTGACTTCGATCCACTGGCTATCACTGGCGCCAGTCTGGATTTCGGTCTGTATCGCGGTGCCATTCTCATAACTCCAGTAATACGTCGCGTCGCCGGAGTACGAAAGCGCGGCGACCGGCAATGCCAGCACGCCGGGACGTTCGATAATGACCTTTCCGTAAGCGTACATGCCGGGCAGGATCTGACGACCGGTCTTGGGCAGCTTGAAATGGGCGAGAGCGTCGCGCGTCGCTTGCGGCAGGTCGTCGGGGACCTTGCTGCCGGTGTTCGGCAGATCAATCTCAGCTCGCAGCGTACGGCTCTTCATGTTCAGTGCCCAACTGGTGCGCGTCACGGTTGCGAGCACCGGCTGATCGCAGAACGCTTTGACCAACACCGATGCTTTGGTCCCGACCTGCACAAAGTTCGCGTCGTGCTCGGGGATATCGATAAACACGCGCACCACATCCGTGCGATCGACCACGTACACCGGGGCCGCCGTGCCATTGGGCGAGAGGTCTGGCGCCCGGTGGTCTGCGCTAGGATCGCCGGTGGCCGGCAGGATGAAGTCGCCGGTATTCGCGTTGCGCGCCACAATGACTCCGTCGAATGGAGCATACAACTTGAGGTATCCGACCCATGCCTCCAAACGTTTCCAGTCACTCGTGGCCACTTCGACATTCGCTTCGGCCACCGCCACGGCAACTTCGTCTTCGTACAACGTGGCCTTTTTCGATTCGAGATCGGCTTCGGCCTTGGTAATGTCGGCCTCGGCGGCCGCGCGCGCCGCGGCGCTCGCCCGCGCTTGATTCTGCGACTCCAACAAGATTTGCGGATCGACCACGCCGCGCTGCACTTCGCGATTCAGCCGGTCGACTTGCGATTCCCAGCGGACCACTTGGGCATCGTATTGCGCCCAGATCGACTTGGCACTTTTGAGTTGTGCCTCGGCGCTCCGCACGTTGGCCTGAGCCACCAGCACGGTCTTTTTTGCAAGCTCGACGCGCTGTCGGTTGAGATCGACGGTCGCTTTCTTCGTTTTGCAATCCTCTTCGACTTCGGGCACGAACAGGTCAGCCAGGGTCTGACCGCGGGTCACACGATCGCCGATGTCGACATACCATTTCTCGATATACGCCGTGAGCTTGGGATAGATGCTGGTCCGCTCATAACTTTCGACGAAGCTTGGCTGGCCGACGACGCGCACGATGTTGCGCTTTTGCGGCGACGTGACGCGTACCTTGACGTCGTCCGAGGTTCGCACGACTTTGGCCTTCGGTTCTCGATGACAGCCGAGCGCCGCGACGATCGCCGCCAGCGCGCCATAGGCAACCAGCAACCGTTTCCAGGCAATCACTCCGAACATCATCGGTTCTCCCAAGGGCCGTTTGACTCGCTCGGCAGTGGATCGCGGCACGGCGAAGTGCTGGGCAGCGAACGACCGGTGTTCATCGAACCAGCCGATACAGGCTCGTCCGCAGCTCGGACGGCACGTTTCTGCTCATTGGTGAGCTGATCGGCTTCGAAGCCCAGCGAGCCAAGCATTTCGTCTGGATGATGATGCGTGGCATAGGGCGCCGGCTCTTCGGTCGTCGGCTCCCAGGGCATGGCCAACAGCGCGTCGTAACGCGGTTCGTCAACCGCCGCGAGCGGCGGGGCTTCGGGCTCGACGACGATCGCGCTGTGATCGCCGGCTTCGTGGCTGTGGTGGACCTCGGCGTGGGTGTCGAACACGTGGGGATCGTAGTGCTTGCTCTCCGGATCGTCGGGATAAATCGACACCGACCGCGCTTTGCGGCCGCCGATGACGATTGCGAAAATCGCAGGCACGATCAACAGCGTGGCAAAGGTCGACATCACTAGACCGCCGATCACCGCACGGCCCAGCGGGGCCTGCATTTGGCTGCCGCGTTCCAGGGCCAAAGCCATCGGCATCATGCCGACGGTCATTGCGCAGGCGGTCATCAGAATGGGCCGCAGACGTTCGCCGGCTCCCACGACCGCTGCGCCGACCGAATGCAAACCGCCCTTCCAGTGGTCGGTCATGAACGTTACCAGCATCACCGAGTTTGAAACCGACACGCCCAAGCACATGATCGAACCCATGAATGATTCGATGTTCAGCGACGTGTTGGTGCAGAACAGCATGGTGGCAATACCGGCGATTACGCCCGGGACCGCGCCGATCGAGATCAGCGCCAGCCGCGGAGATTGAAAATACGCCGTTAACAGCACGACGATCACGAACACCGCCACCAGCAGACCTACGCCCAAGGCCTTGAACATCGCGACCATCGAGGGCATTTGTCCCAGCAGTTCCACGCGCACCCCGCGCGGCGGCGCACCGGCGGCCTCGACTGCGGCAGCGACCTGGCGCGAGGCGCTGCCCATATCCTCTCCCTCGACGTTTGCCGTCAGCGTCACATAGCGTTGCGACATGTCGCGATCAATTTCGCCGGGCCGCGTGCCTGCTTTCACCGTTGCCACGTCGCGCACCATGAGGTTCACGAGCGGATTGATGCTTTCCAGCGGCAGTATTTCAACGTCTTGCGCCTTCTCCATGCGCAGCGGCGGCATCTGGAGTTGCACGAGGTAATCGAAGCCCGTTTTGACGTCGACCCAGTAGTTCAGGTTTGCGAAGCGCGTGCTCGACGTGGCCAGCACCAGCGCGTGCTTCACGTCGTCAATGCTGGCGCCGCTGAGCCCCGCCTTCTCGCGATCGATGGTCACTTCGACGCTCGGGTAGTCGAGCATTTGCTCGAAACCGATGTCGCGCAGGTAGGGAATCTGCTTCATGTGGCCGACCACCACGTCGGCATAGTTGCGCACCTGGCTGAGATCGGTGCCCACGATGCGCACGGCAATCGGCGTCGGCGAACCGAAACTCATGACATTGGTGACGATATCGCCCGGCTGAAAGCCGAACGTCGCAAGCTTCGCTCGTTGCGCGGCGTCGGCCGGGGAATGGCCGCCTTGCTCCAGGCGCTTGGCGAGCCACGGTCCGACGCGCTCCGGCAATACTCTGCGAAGACGTTCACGAAACTCGGCCAGCCGAATGCCGCTGTGCTCGTTCAGCGCTAGCCGCAGTTGCCCGTCGTCG
>DASZPI010000736.1:0-2270 GCA_035550355.1 Pirellulales bacterium | reverse complement strand
CGACAAACGGAAGATTCAGACTATTGATCGGCTCGTTGAAGTCGTCCATAAACTATTTGCGGTGAACCGCTCGCGACACCAGAGTTGCCGCGGCGTTATAGGCAGGACCGAATCGTTGGCTGCCTATCTTACCCCGATTTGCTTTTGCGATGAACCCCGACAGGTAGTATATACCTTTCAATCAACACAAATTCGCCGCATCTGCCGAGCGTTAGGCGAAATTCGCGAGAAAATCGACCAAAAGGACTTCAAAGATGGCCGATCCTGAAGAGCTTGTAACGATTTACCGTGCCGGCAGCGAGGCCGAAGGACAGTTGCTTCGCGACTTGCTGGCCGACGAGGGGATCGACGCCTCGATTGCCGACGAAAACAGCGTCTTGGCGGGCCTGCAAATCTCGGGTGCCGACGTGTACGTGCACCGTCGCGACCAGGCCCGGGCCATGGAACTGGTCGCGGATTTCGAACGCCGTCAAATCGAACGGGTCGAAGGCGAAGAGGACGAAGACGAAGATATGAGCGAATAAGCCACGTTGAGCGAGTCGTCGCGGCGACCGTGGGTGCATGGACTTCGTGAATCTTGCCGTTGAGCGCCTCGTGCATGTCCTTTGGGGGACGCACACATTTGTTCTGCTGCTGGCGATCGGCATTGTCTTCTCGGTCTGCACGAAGTTCGTTCAGTGGCGCGCGCTGACCCACGGCATCGCGTTGGTACGCGGCAAATACGATAACCGTCGCGATCCCGGGGCCATCAATCATTTTCAAGCCCTGGCAACCGCGCTCTCGGGCACGGTGGGGTTGGGGAACATTGCCGGGGTGGCGCTGGCCATTGGCCTGGGTGGACCGGGCGCCTTGTTTTGGATGTGGATCGCTGGCCTGCTCGGCATGGCGATCAAGTCGGTCGAAGTGACGCTCGCCATGCTGTATCGCGATCTCAGCGAGCCGGCAAACCCCCGCGGCGGAACGATGTGGATCGCCCACAATGGGCTCGGCACTCGAGGCGGAATCGCGCGGCCGATCGCGCAGTTCCTGGCCATCACGTTCAGCAGCGCGTTGCTGCTGGCCGTCATCACCAGCGGCAACATGTTTCAATCGTGGAATGTCGCCAACATCACGCACAGCTACTTTGGCGTGCCCCAGCTCGCGACCGGCGTGGTGATGGCCGTGGTCACGGGCCTGGTGATCATCGGCGGCATTCGCCGCATTGGCGACGTGACAGGGTTGCTCGTTCCGTGCATGTGCGGCATCTATTTGCTGGCCGGAATCGGCGTGCTGATCAGGGAAGCTGCGAATATCCCTGCGCTGCTGCGTTGGGTCGTAAGCGATGCGTTCAGCCCGACCGAAGCGCAAGGCGCGTTCTTGGGGGCGACACTGTGGTACGGCATTACCACCGGTTTGCGCCGAGCATTGTTCTCGAACGAAGCCGGACAGGGTACGAGCCCGATCGCGCACTCGGCGGCGAAGACGAGCGAGCCGGTGCGCGAAGGAATCGTCGCCGGACTCGAGCCGTTCGTCGATACCTGCCTGGTATGTACGCTGACGGCACTCGTCATTCTCGTTACCGAGACATGGAATCGGCCGCCGTTGGGCGAGTTCTCCGGCATCGTGGGCCAAACCACGGAAGTTGCCGCGTTGCCAAATTTGCCGAACGACGAGCCGTGGTCGCCGGGGCTACGGTTCTTCGTTATCGGACAGTCCGAGAGTGCAGGTCGAAACACCGGCACCGCGCGCGAAAAAATCTTCGGCCAAATCGAACGCTCGGGCACGCAACTTTCCATCCGCTGGCTCCGCTCGGAAGGCGAGGTGCGCGCCGTCGATCGAAATGTGTGGCGCGATTACACCGGCGCCGCATTGACCGGACACGCGTTCGACCGGGCGGTGCCGGGGCTGGGCAAATGGCTGGTGACGCTCACATGCTGGCTGTTCGCCATCTCGACCATGATTTCGTGGAGCTACTACGGCGAGCAGGCGACCGTCTATTTGTTCGGCGCGCGTGCTGCCAACCTATACAAGCTGCTGTTCTGCCTCCTGGGTGTGGTAGCGACGCTACCAGGATTCATTACCACCGACGCGCATCTTGGTAACCTTGCCGACCTTGGTTCAGGATTGATGCTGCTCACGAATGCGCCGATCGTGCTATGGATGGCGCCGCGGGCGATCGCTGCCATGCGCGACTATTTTTTCCGGCTCGATCGCGGCCAAATGCTGCCACACGCCGCACCGCCGCTGTGGGATGTCGCCGAAGGACGCGACGTCGAGTAGCCCGGTGGCGC
>DASZPI010000735.1:0-14141 GCA_035550355.1 Pirellulales bacterium | reverse complement strand
TTTCCTCTTCCCGTTTGCAGCGTCGTTGTATCAGGCCGATAGGTGCCTAGCACCGTCGATGTCGTGTCGTACAGCATCTCGCGAACCGTCGGCTGCAGGGTTGGGAAGCTTGGCGAAGCGGTCGGCGGAGCCGAGCCCACAGGCACGCTGCGGATCGCGCCGTCGGTCGCGCCCGCCATCGGCATGTCGCGGCCCAGGTGACTTTTGCTAATCGCCAATCGCCACACCGGACTGCCGTCCGGGCCACCAGCACGGCGACCGAGGTCCAATGCGCCATACTCGTTGTTGTTGTGCGGCACAGGCGTCGTGGTGTCGTAAAGCTCTCGCGACATCATTGTTAAGCGCGGATCTGCATAGTTTTCCGCACTGCCGCGTCCGGTGCAGTACAACTCGATAAACGCCGAGCCTTGCGGGATGCGAACTTGGTCGAAGTCGGTGTCATTGCCGGTATTCGGACTGGGCTTCCCGGTCGAAAACTTGGCCTTTGACGTCGGCGGATTGATCGCGCCATTCGTCGAAGCGTCCTGGTCCGTGTCGGCGATGCCTTTGTCGTGGAACGCGAGAGTTTCGGTCAGCAGCAGCTCGGGGTATTCCATGCCCCACACCTGTCCGCGATACGAGGCGTTGTCGTCATTCAACGGCGCGGCCGCCGTGCCGAGCACGCCGTCAACATCCCAACCGCCTGGTACCCAAACCGAGTCATCGATGCCGTCATCGGGATTTGCATCGACGAGATACGGATTGCCTTGGGTAAACGGATAAATGTCGAACTCAAATGGCGTCATCGCCGTGTCGCGATCGGCGAAGTCCACCACATTAATGGCCCATTGAGCCACGCGGTAGGCTGTGATGATGTGCTTCTGCTCATCCACCCCGATCGGACGGAACGCGCCGGTTGCGGGATCGCTCACGGTAACTGTGTGTAGCGGCTCGGCCGTCGGAAACGTGTAGTTCGAGTCCATCATCATCATCGCCAACACGTACAGGTGTTTGGCCAGCTCCTGTCGGCCGTAATACTCGCACATCGAGTGGTTCGGGGAGTTGATGATGTATCGTCCGTCCCAGGTGGCGTCGAAGTTCGCACCGTTGCCGCTACCACCATCCAATGCCGTGTTGCGCCAAAGTCGATCGCCGCCGCGCAACGCTTCGTTCGGGTTATCAATCGATGGATTTACGGCGATGTAGGTCGGCTGCGTCGTCGTCGGCGGGTTGGGGGGAATGACGTAGGTGCTATCGTTCGTGTGCAAAAATCCATTCGGATCCGAGCCCGCTGTGGCAACATCCGGAACCGTGGCGGTTCGCGAAGCCGAGCCGACACCGTCGGAAAGCGGACGGTTGAGGTTCATCCGCAAACCCAACATGAGCTCGGGCGAGATCAGACGTGTAATCGTAAAGGTCGATGGGACGCCAGGCGACGGCCCGATCGGGATCGAAACCGTATTCGCGCCCGGTGGCGAGAATCCGCGCACGTCGACCAGTGCAGGCAAAATCGCGCCGATTATCGTTCCGGCGTGACTGAGATTGGTTTGCTGTTTGGATTTATTTGAACCGTTGGCGGGCGGATGGGCCCGGACGACGGCCATCATTTTCCCGCGGAGCAGATCTGCAAACGACAAGTTCGTGGCTGGGATTCCGAGTCCTGGCACCGACGAGGATGCGGTTATCGAGGTGGCCAGCGCGTCACGAATCTCTGGTGTTGGCTCGAGGTTGGGCATCGGCACGTCCCATTGCTCGCTGGTGACCTGACGTACGATGTCATTAAAGTCGTTGCGCGCCTCGTTAAACACCAACTGGTCGGAACGGTCATTCGACTTAATCGTGTCATAGTCGCGCGGACGTAAAATGTGGCTCAATTCGGCGGGCGTGATCGGCGCATCGATTACCGAAGTCAACGTTACGCCGGCGGCGGCCGAGAAGACGCCGTTGAGCGTTGCTGGCAGTGTGGCGGTTGTGCCCCGCGCAGCGTTCCGCGACAGATCGAGTTCCCAAGGATCGTCAACGGAATCGTCAAGTCCGAACTTGCGCGGCGATGGATTGGCATAGATCGGTTGTCCGCGCAGATCGATGCCTACTGCCAATCGGCCATTCGGGTCCGGCGGCGCCCCTCCGTAAAATCCGATCGTCGCACCTTGCGTCTCGCCCTTACTGTCGCCTCGGGCCAATCGCTGATCGGTGAGCGAGTTGTACAAGTAGCCGGTAGGCGCCGGGGGATAATTGTCGTCGCCAGTGATTCGACCAGCCGTAGTATTTACGCCCGCCGTCAAGCCCGGCGATGGCGGGTGCAGATAGCGTCCCACTTGGTTGTTGCCCAACGCGATCGACGGCGCCATGCCGTTGCCACTTGTATCAATAACGAAGGGCTCGCCATAGCGCCCTGGGGTGGGTGGACGTTGCATGTTGCCCGGTGCGCCGCCAACCGACCCACTGAACGACCGAATGTTACCGTCCCACTTGCCTTCTAATAGATGCCGGTACTGACTCGAGCGAAATGGGCTCCCACTTTGCACAATGTGCATGTTGGGGCCTGTAAGAACCGGGGCCAGGTTAATGTCGGCGACCGAGAATCCAGAACCGACGGCTAGACCGCTGAGCGAACTTAGGCCGGTGTGAGCTGCGGGCCAATTGACGGTCGGGTCGGTATTGCGATTAAGTAGCGGTGTGGTGCGCCGATCGGCATGCGGCCGCGCCGCGCCGCCGGCGAACAGCGCACCGGCAAAGCTCTGTGCGACCTGCGTGCCGTTCCAACCTGTGAACAATGGCTCAGGATAGAGGTTATTGCTCGCCGTCTGTGAGCCAAGGCCACGAAGTTGGACTTCATCGTTGCCACCAGGAACCGGCGACAGCGCCGAAGGAGTCGGAAAGCCGCCGGTGCCGACAACGCCGTTGCGATAATGGGTCTGATTGCCGTGTGCGTTCAGATTCAAACGACCATCAAGGTCCATACAGAGGACGGCAAACAGCGGCTTGACCAATCGCCCGTCCTGCGCTTGCTGCACCGGCGCGCCGAGATCCAACCAAATGCTGTCGGGTAGGCCGTCATTGTCGTTGTCGATATCCCAAGGGCCATTTACCGGATCGAACAGTGCGTTGCCCGACCATTCCTGGTCGCCCGGAGTGTTCCAATTCGGATTGTTGTCCTTGGGGTCCGGCCGAAGGATGATTCGACGTCGCACCGCTTGCGGAAGATCGTACCAATGATTCGCCTTTCCGCCGCTTGGCGGATGATTCATCCAGTAGTAAACCAGATCGGGGCGATGAAACGATGGAAAGCGTATTTCCCACTGGCCGTTATTGGGATTCGCGATCATCCCGGCCAGCGCCATGTTGTTGAAATCCGGAATGTCGTAGTCTTCGTCGGCATCGTGCCCTTCAATATTGAAGGCGTCGTAAGTAGTCTCGGACGTCGCGAACAGCGGGCTGTCCTTGTAGTATCCGCGCTGGTCCGGATCGATCGGATTGGGGGCGAGCGCGGCCGACATGCTGCCCACCATGCGATCGAGTAGCACGGTGTTGGCTGTGCTACCTGTGGCAAACGTGGCAGCGTTGTATCCAAACCCAGTTCCGTTGAAGGGGCGTCCATTGATGACGAATCGATCGCCCAGAGCCGGCAGCGCGCCGTTAGGAAAAGGTCGAATCCACATTCGCCAGTTGTTGCTCGTTGAATTCGCCGGACTACTTCGTGCGGTGCCTACCGGTGGCTGCGCGTCATACCATCGCACGATATGTGTCGATTGTCCCGCCGCTGCACCGGTGATCATCGTGATCACACGGCCGGCGAAGTAGCCTTCGATACGCGCCGGAAAAATTCCGCCGGCACCCAAGCCGGTGCCTATGAGCTCTGCAGGTTGATAGAGGTGAAGCGGGCGGTCATCTGAATTGGCGGCCATGTACTCGCCCGGATCGTCAACCGTCCCAACAAGGTTTTTGGGATAGATCGTAGCCGACTGAACGTTGGCCGTCGGGCCTGCGCCGCCATCATCGACTCCGGCAATTCCCGGTTCGCGATCGAGTCCAAAGCTACCGCCGCCCAGCTCGACAAGCTGGCCGTTGCTGGCTTGCAACAGCGACCCGGTAAACGCGCCTGTGTAATTGGCCGACATGCCCGGTGCCGTCGCACTGATGGTAGTGATGGCGCCGCTGACGCTTTCGCGCTCGCCGTACATGTCTTCGAGCAGGCTGTGGGGGCCGATTACTGAGCGCGGGCTGCGCGAACCGCGCACCACTTGGTAAAGCGCCATTTTCACCAGCGCGTCGGGTGGGTCACCCTGCTGTTCGATGCGCGCCGCAGCACTCGCCCCGCGGCGTTCAGCACCGGCGGTCATGACAAAAGACACCACGACCAGCATGAAAAGCGATAGCAATCCAAGAATCACGAGCAGAATCACACCGCGCCGATCGGAGCCTTGCTGATTGCCGCTCGTCGTCTTGTGACTTCTCATTGCGACCATATCGATGCTCCGTCCGTCGTAATTGTCTTTTCGTAAACGCCGATCAGGCCATCGACGATCGTCGCGTACCCCGAAACGTTTCCGCCCGCAGGCGGGAGCACCCAATCGGGGCCTTCCAAGCGCAGAGCACGCGACCACTGACCGCCGGTGTCGACCGGCTGAGAAATATCGGATGCCGCCGAACGAACGCGGTACCAGTAAAGAACGACCTTCGGCGACGGCAGTCCGCCCAAATACGGATTGTTAACCGCTGTGGTGTCGGTGGCGGTTACCATGATCCACTGATCCGCGCGCACCGTTAGATACTGGTCGGCCTGGTCCTTATCGGAAATCGGGGCCCAAAGCCAAGCGTCGGTTGCACTGTTATTGATCGCGGCGTTCGGGAAATAAATATTTGCCATTCGTTCGCCGGTCACCGAAAAGTTACCTGTATTCAAAGTACTAACATCGGCCAGATCACGGTTAAAACAGGCAGCCACGTGTACCAAGAACTGGCGTACGTTGATGGCGCCCCCTTGCCCAACCGCCGCGGCCGCGCCTCCGTGCGTGGTTACGTTTGCCACCATTCCTACAGCTTGGGAGACGTCGGGTTGGATGGTGGCAAACCACGAGATCCGCCCCTCCGACTGTCGGCGAGCGATCACATTAGCGGCAACCGCTGCTATACCAATCTCGAATGCCCCTTGTGGCTTAAACCGTTTGTCGCCATCGGGAATGCTGAACACGAAGTCGTCCGTCGAGCGAAAGATGCGATCGGCGAGTGCTAAGGGCAATGCCACGTTGCGCCCGGGCGCCGACGCCAGCGTGATTCGCGGAATGACCGGTGCGCTACTGAGAATGGAATTCGAAGATCCGCTTAGCTTGTAAGGGAATTGCGCGACCATTTTTTGAGATGCTGTGTTAATAGCCATCATCAATGGGTCGAGCACTACTGGCACAAAAGGCATCTTTACCGAGCTGCCGCCACTCAGGCCGGGCGGCTGTGCGAACTGAGATATCGTGCCAGTGGCCGAAAGGTTCAGTGAAGAAGTAAACCCGCTGCTTCCAGTGGTATACAGCCAGTTCTGCGGCGAAAGAGCGCCGCGTATTAAAAGGTCTCTGAATGCCGCGCGGCCCATGGTTGCGACGCGGTCGACCTGATTAGCGCGTGCCGTTTCCCAGCGACCAACCGGAAGCAGCGAGGCTAAACCTAATAAGCCTATCGCAAGCACCATGATCGCGATCAGCACTTCAAGCAGCGTGACGCCGATCCGATCGCGCGATGGCTTTGCGCCTCGAATGGACGAGTGCATCGCTACTTGCCCCCCATGCTAATGCCGCGCTCCGCAAAATCGTGCGCGGCTGCAATAGCTGTTGAGACAGTGACGGTGCCGTTCTTGTTATAGGTCGTTTCATTCAGCTCAACGTACCGATTTGGTGCGGTACTAATATTGCCGGAATTCGGATTGATGCTGACCCAGAAGTTATCAGGATCGTTGTAGTTGTTGGTCTGTTGGGCAGTAATCGAACCGGTGTCTGGGTTGCACGGTGTCTTATCGCGCTTACCGATATGCAGATGGATCAATCCAGTTGGCGCGGCACCGTAGTACATCCATTTTCCCAGGTCCGGCATCCAACGCGGCGCGTACAACATTTCGACCAGACCGATCGAGTTGAATGTGATAACGATCGGGTTCATTTCGGGGTTGCTGCCGTCAGGGTCGAGCCCGTTGGAGAGCAGTGCATTTTGGCCCATCGGGTACGACTTATTGTTCGATCCGCCCTGGGAATCACCGGGTGCACCGTAGAGTTGCTGAGAACTCGTGGTGGTGACGCTTTGAACTCGTGGATAAAGCGGAGCGTCGTCAATTGTCGGTAAGCTTCCGTCCTTCAAGGCCGCTCCGGTCATTACCGAGTAGCTTAGGTCGATCACTGCCGATTCCGGCAGTTGGATGCCGCCGGAGGAGACCTTCTGTGGCCTGCGAAAGATCTGGTAAGGCACCGGCTGCCCTTGGCCGCCTCCCATCGTGGATCCCGCGGTTATATATGGTGCTGAATTAATTCCAATCGGGAACTGCGTGAGGCGGTAGGCCCCGCCGGAATTGATTCTGCCGAGCGTTTGAGAGGCGTGCCCTTTATCGACGTATTGCCAATTGGAATAAATGCCGATAACCCAGAGCTGCTTCAAATCCGGTGGCGAGGGCGCACCCGTTGCCTTTGGGACCGATCCGCTGTAGCGCGAGTTGCTCATCGAGCCGCTGCTCGAAACTGTTGTCCCGTCAATTTGATCGAGGGTGTAGAGGCGGTAGGGGAGGTCATTGAAGTTAATCTTCAGAATGTCCCCGGGTTGGACGACTTTTTGCACCGATTGATCGGGCGTGTACCACGTGTCCTGATTGCGAATCGTGCTCAGTTGCCCATTAACCACCACGCGTCGACTAGGACACACGACGTTGATGAAATATGGGCAGTTAATGCGATTCGTGTCGGTCCAATCGGGAATGGTGAAAGCTTCAAGTCCCGAATCGCTGAAATCCCCGGCGTACGGATCGGGAACCATGGCTTGATATAGATTGACTGAAACTTCGGGCAGGCCGGGCATTTTCTCGATCCACACACCGGCCGGCCGGCCGCTTTGGATGGCACGGTTTCTGGCAGCATTAATGAACACATTGACCATCCGCGCCGCCTCGCGAAGGTTGCGGTTTGTCAGCGCTGGGGACAGTGTCCGCATCGTGACGGCGCTGACTACCAAAACAATGGCGATCACCACCAATAACTCAATTAAGGACACGCCGAGCCGTCGGGCACCGCTGAACGCCTTCAAACCTATCGGAGTCCTTGTCATGGCCGGTTTCCGATCGTGTGACTGTGGACAATCCTATAGGCGGAGCTGTCAGCAATTGTTCCGAGCTGTAAAGAGCCGGAACTGTAGTAATACGGGCACGATTGCTTACCTAGGTCGAACGGGTCGCTTGCCGAAGGCGTTTGTCCGGTCGCGGTCGCGGAAACGGGCATGACGACGCCAGGATCGCTATCGGACAATGGCTGGTAGCCTGGGCCTCCCGAGACGACCAAGGGATAAAGAGTGTAGCCGTGCTCGCGCTCGCCCGCCCAGGACGGGAATGGCCAGTTTGGTCCTGGCGTGGTTTGTGGTTCCCAGCGGTCGACGTTGAGCGGATCGAATGAGTCGTGATGCCGAACTGGATCACGGGTCAGCACATTCTTGCTATTGCTCGGATCAGGCGATTGCGTGCCTCCGCGACGCGGATCACCGGTCCCGACGGAGTAGATCGGCTGTAAATCGGAAACGAAGCCGGCAGGCCAACGAATCCACACGACCGGGTTGCCCCAGCCATCCAGAAACTCGGGCATGTTGTCGTAATCAATATCACCACTGTCTGCCAGCGAAACCGCGGTTGCCGTCGAATCACGATCCTCACTGCCGAGCTTTACGGTCATGTACAAACATTCGGCCGACTCATTAGTGGCGGCAAGTTTAGCAATGTATTGTGAGTATTGCGTGTAGCTGGCAGATGTGCCTCCGCCAGCGACGGCGATCTGCTGCTGGTAGGTTTTCAAATCATTAGGGATGTACTTGGCCGACGTGCCGCTGACCAGGTACATGAGCTTCGAGGCGCCGCTGGTTGAGACCATTTGGACATCATCGTAGTTGTTTGGCATTTCGACGCGCATCAACTCTCGCAGCGCGCCAAGTTTCCAACGCGCGATTTTCAATCGGAACGACGATGCTGCGACGTTACTGCTGAGACTCGTTGGCGGATTAACGGGCAAACGTCGCGTCTGATAGGCCTCCCACTTGGGCATTATTTGATTGTGGATTTTGGTAACCAACTGCTGGCTGCGCGCGGACTTCGCCGTTTCTGAAGCTTTGTACATCGCGCCCATTAACGTCACGAACAACAGGCCGATGATGGCAATTACCACCATCAGCTCGATCAGCGTAAAGCCGCCAGCAGTCGATCGGTGCTTTGACTTGAAATACATTTATGACCCCGCGGCGTCGCTGACCGTTCCATCGGCGAAATTCGTCAAATTGTCCTGCTCGTATGAATCCAACGCGGTTGCAGTCGTCGCGCTTCCATAGCGATACTCCTGAGCGGCGGGATAGACTGGTACGCGGGGAGAAGATTGGCTCAATTCGTTGCTCGATGAATACGAGCCATCAGCTCCCGACGAAATGATTTGGAAGGTATTAGGGTTGATCCAAGAGATCGGGGCCGTTGATGAAACAGTGCCAGCCCACGGCACTGCGACACCCCAATCCGGGTAAACCGTTGACGAGTATCCGAGGTAATTGGCCGACGTCGCTTGGCCGATCGAAGGCGACCCTTGTGTATAGGTCTGTGCGTCGAAATAGACATAAGGGGCCGATGAATCAACGCTATTCAGTAAGCTCGGCACGTACTCGAGCCATCCGTCGTTGTCCGAGTCTTGCAAGCGACCATCATCGAAATCGAACAACGATGTTGTGCGTTGGGCGACCACCGATGAACTGCTGGTGTCGACACGAAATGGCGCCGTAGGGTCGGTGTGGAATCCAAAAAGTTTCCTCGAGCTTCGGGGCAAGCCGCTCGCGGTATCGACCGGCGTAGGAAATCCGCCCAACCAGAACACAAGCGATTCGCTCGGATCCAAGGTGTCGAGGCTTAGGCTCATTAATTGCTGAGTTTTGTTTTTGTATTTGTAATTCGATTGGATGAAGGTATTGATCGTTGAGTACGCCGGATTGGCGGGCACATAACGAGGAAATGCTTTTCGAACGCTTGTGACAAAGCGCTGCTGTCGACCGGAAATGCTTCCAGTCGCAGATGCTGTTTTATCGCCCATGCACAATGGGTACGCTCCGTATCGCTCTTTAAAGGCTTGCACGGAGCTGGCAAGTTTACTGATTTCGACAACGGTCGATGCCACGCGGGCACGGAGCATTGCTTGTCGCACTCCGACGACCAGTAGCGACATCAGCATGCCGATGATGCCAATCGTGACCAGCAACTCAACTAGGGTGAAACCGTGACGCGCGCGACGATGGTGCGTGGGCATGCAATGCACTCCTTCGATGCGATGGGCCACCCGGATAGGAGCTACCCAGTCGCCCCGCCAACCGCGATTCTCTCTTAGCTCAACTTCTCGATCAAACTGACCAGCGGCAGGAACAGGGCGATCACGATGAATCCCACCATTCCACCCAGCACGACGATCAACAACGGCTCTAGCAAGCTGATGAGACTTTCGGTCAGCACTGCTACTTCTTCATCGTAGTTGTCGGCAATTTTGTACAGCATGGTGTCGAGCTCGCCGGTCTCTTCGCCGACGTCCACCATGTTCACCACCAGGTCATCGACCACGCGGCGGTTCATCCGCATCAGATACATCAACAGACCGACCGGTCCGGCGATGAACATGAACCAGAAGAACGCCGCCATCGGATGGAATTTCGGGCGTGAATATTCGCGCATCGGCTTGGCAATCGATTCGCCCTCGCGGATCGAGTCGTAGATCTTCGAGTACATCTGCTCGAACATCCAATTGCCGCTCGTTTCGCGGGCGATGTTTAACGCTTCGAGAATCGGCACGCCGCTGGCTACGAGGGTGCCCAGCGTGCGCGTGGTGCGGGCGACAATGTTTTTCTCGACGATCTGGCCGAAGATCGGCGCCTTGATCGTGAAGAGGTCCCAACCCGCGCGACCGGCCTTGAACTTTCGGACCAACTTCAGGAACAACCAGATCGCCGTCGGCACCAATGGAATCGTGAACCACCAGTTGACGACCCAGTTGCTCATCGCGATCAGGTATTGTGTCATCGCCGGCAGTTCGGCATCGAAGTCGGCGAAGATCTTCACGAAGGCCGGCACGATCTTCAGCATAATGAACACCAGAATGCCGACCGCGACGCAGACGACGACGATGGGGTAGACCATCGCCCCCTTCACCTTGCGCTTCAGCGATTGGGCCTTCTCTTGGAACTCGGCCAGGCGGCGCAGAATCACTTCCAGCGCACCGCCCGCCTCGCCGGCCTTGATCATGTTCACGTACAAGCGGTCGAACGCCTTCGGGCATTTGGCCATCGCGTCCGAAAGGGTCGAGCCGCTTTCGATGTCGTCGCAAACATCGATCAGGCTGTTCTTGAGCTTGCTGGGTTTGGCTTGACCTTCGAGAATCTTAAGCGAGCGCAAAATCGGCAGACCGGCGTCCTGCAGAATCGATAGCTGGCGAGTGAACGTGGTGAGCTGCTTGGGATTTACGCCGCCGAAGGCGATCGTCTTGCCCTTGCCGCCGGCTTTTTTGGCAGCGGCCGCTTTGCGCGTCTTCTTCACCGAGATCTTGGTGACGAAGTACCCCATCTGCTTGATGGTTTGTTGCGCTTCCTCTTCATTCGCGGCGTCAATGACATCTTTGATGTCCTTGCCCTGCGCGTTCATCGCCTCGAATTGATAGGTGGGCATCGCGGGTCTCTTTCGCTTGCGCTGCTAAGAATTGTTCTGAATGTCGAATCCGAATTGACGAATGTCGAACGGCGAATGCCGTCTCAGCCTTCGACGATGGTCTCGCGTATCACTTCTTCCACGGTTGTCAGGCCGCTGTAAACCGCTTCCATGCCGGCATCGCGCAGGCTGACCATGCCGTACGCACGGGCGCGCTGGCGGACGTCGTCGGTGCTGGCGTTGCGCATTACCATTTCGCGCAACTCATCGTTCATGATCATCAGCTCGAACAGGCCGACACGCGCCTTATATCCTGTGTTGTTGCAATGTTCGCAGCCTTTGCCGCGATAGAATTTCTTCCCCTCGATATCCTGCGGCGTGAGCTGCAAGTCGGTCAGCATCTCGCTGGTTGGCCGAGTTTCTTCTCTGCACTTCGTGCAGATGCGCCGCACGAGACGCTGCGCCAGGATCGCTTCGACCGTGGCGGTGATGAGAAACGGTGGCACACCCATGTCGCGTAGCCGCGTGATCGTGCCGGGAGCGTCGTTGGTATGCAGCGTGCTGAATACGAGGTGCCCCGTGAGCGACGCCTGGACGGCAATCTCGGCCGTTTCGGGATCGCGAATTTCGCCAACGAGAATGATGTCCGGATCCTGCCGCAGGATCGCCCGCAGCGCGGCGGCAAACGTTACCTCGATCGATGAGTCGATCGGCACCTGCACGATGCCATCGATGTCGTACTCGACCGGATCTTCGGTCGTGATCAGCTTGTCTTCGATGTTGTTCAGTTCGCTGAGCGCCGAGTACAGCGTGGTGGTCTTGCCGCTGCCGGTTGGGCCGGTGACGAGCACAATTCCGTTGGGCTTCTCAATCACCTCGCGAAACGATCGCAGGGTTTCGGCGTTCATGCCGACCGATTCCAAATCGAGTTTCACCACCGTGCGGTCGAGCACCCGCATGACGACGCTTTCGCCGAACATGGTCGGCAGCACGCTCACGCGTAAGTCCACCGGATGTCCGCCGACGGTCAGCTCGATGCGACCATCCTGCGGTAAACGGCGCTCGGCAATGTCGAGGTTCGCCATCACTTTGATTCGCGTGGTGATGGCATCGGCCAGATGTTGCGGCGGCGGCACCATTTCGTAGAGCACGCCGTCGGCCTTGATGCGAATCTTGAACTCCTCCTCGAAAGGCTCGAAGTGCAAGTCGCTGGCATGATCCTTGATCGCAAGCAGCATTACCATGTTCAACAGCTTGCGCACCGGCGTGGTCTCGGCCAGCGCCTCGGCGCTCGTCAGGTCATGCGCCCCCGCCTTACCGGCCGCGGCCAATGCCTGCTGAAACTCGTCGTCCGATTCCATATCTTCGAGAATCGATTCGACGCTGTCGGCCGTGGAGTAGTAGCGGTTGAGCGCCGCCATGATCTCCTTTTCGGTCGCCACGACGGCCCGTACGTCGTAACCCAAAAAGTTGCGGAGCTCGTCAAGGATCTGCAGCTTCTGCGGATCGCACATCGCGATCGTGAGGATGTTGTCGCGGAAGGCGATCGGGATGATCCGATACAGTTGTGCCATTGGCTCGGTAATCGAAGCGAGCACCTCAGGCGGGATCACCAGCTCGCTGATGCTGATGGTCTGCATCCCCATCTGCTCGGCGAGCGCTTGCGCCAGCTGCTCGTCGTTGATCAGGTCCATGTCCATGGCGACCTGACCGAACAGCACTTCGGGACGCCTTTGCTGTTCTTCGAGCACACTCTCGAGCTGGTCCCTGGTCAGGGCTTTCATCTCGACCAGGATTTGTCCGATGCGCTTGATGGCCATGGGAGCAGGGGTCGCGGATTCAGGATTCGGTTACGAACTACTAACTGCAAACCACTAACCACTGCCCCGCCGCTCGTTCATCCCGCGTCGCGGGCATCATCGTCGAACACGCCACGTTCTGCCTTGGCAACCCGCTGAGCCAGATCGTCGGGCATGGCCGACTTGATCATGATCTCTTCCTTCTCAACCAGACCGTCGCGCCAGAGCTTGAACAGGTGGTCGTCGAGCAACTGCATGCCAAGTTTCGCCCCGGTTTGGATCGCCGAGTTGATGCGGAACGTTTTGTTCTCACGAATCAGGTTCGCGATTGCCGGCGTGACCACAAGCATTTCGTATGCGCCCACTCGCCCGCCGGTTTTTTTAGGCAGCAGAGTTTGCGAAAGGATGCCGATGATCGACGTTGAAAGCTGGGTGCGAATCTGTTCCTGCTGGCTGGTCGGAAAAACGTCGATAATGCGATTCACCGTGCCCTGGGCGCCGGTGGTGTGCAGGGTGCCAAAGACGACGTGCCCGGTTTCGGCGGCGGTGATTGCCGCCTCGATGGTTTCCAAGTCGCGCATTTCGCCCACGAGGATCACGTCAGGATCTTGGCGCAAAGCGCGGCGAATCGCCTCGGAAAAGCTGGGCACATCGACGCCGATCTCGCGCTGATTGACCGTCGACATCTTGTGTGTGTGCTGAAACTCGATCGGGTCTTCGATTGTGATGATGTGGTGGTCGACGTTCTCGTTCAGGTAGTTGATCATGCTGGCCAGGCTGGTCGTTTTGCCAGAGCCGGTCGGGCCGGTGACCAGGAACAACCCGCGCGGACGCATGATCAGGTCCTTGCAGACCTTGGGCAGCCCCAGCGCCTCCATCGTCATGAAGTTGTTGGGGATCTGCCGCAGCACCAGACCGATGTTGCCGCGTTGCTTGAACACCGATACGCGGAACCGCGCGGCCGTGCCGAAGGCGAAACCGAAGTCGCTGCTGCCGGTTTCTTGCAGCTCGTTTTGGCACCGCTCGGGAGTGATGCTCTTCATCAAGCTGACGGTGTCGTCGGACGTGAGCGTCTTTGTCTCGAGCCGACGCAGTCGGCCGTGAAGCCGGAGGACTGGAGGTTGCCCGACCGCAATGTGCAGATCGCTGGCGCCCTGGTTGACCACCGTCTGCAGCAACTTGTCGATGAGGACCGTACCCATGGCGCGCTCTCTTATGCGTGTGAGTGATTATTCGCGTGGACTATTAAGAAGCAGAAATCTGACGTTTCGAACGCCCGGAAAAACCGTCTGCAAAGGCACCGCGATCTGCGGCACGGCGGCGGTTCGTTCGTTCGGTTTCGAGCCCTCGAGTTCGCGGTTGCAGCGTTGCGAGGGTCACTCATCGTCGGTGCGCTTGGCAACGCGGAACACCTCCTCAAGCGTCGTAATCCCGCGCATCGCCTTGAGAATGCCGTCCTGATACAGGGT